>RSAS01000695.1 GCA_003934145.1 Candidatus Viridilinea halotolerans
TCCCGCTCACCGCTCGCCCGACTCTTCGGCCCAACTATGCAACGAGGGGCGATAGCCCCCTGCGCCGTCGGGGTCGAGGCGCACGTAGGTGAAGCTGGTGGTGTAGTTACGCGGATCGGCCAGTTCGGGCCAGGTGTAGCTACGGTGGGCTTCGTCGCGGAGGTGTTGCGTCCAAGTGCCGGTGTTGAAAAAGTAGCCTTCACGCCCATCGGCGAGGCGCAGCGGGTCGTTGAAGCCGTTGATTGGCGTGTGGGTATGGCCCATGATCACCGTTGTGAGCGAGGGATCAGATTCGAGGACGGCCCGCGCTGCCATGCGATAGTCATCTTCACGGGGCGCCCCGCCCAACAAGAGATCGTCGCCGCCGGCGCGCAGACTCCCCAGCACCATGGGTTGCGCCTCAGCAGCCTCAGGCTCGTCGAGGCGGAGAGCGTCGCGCGCCCCGGCGAGCACCACCTCAGGGGGCATGTCCATGCCTTCGAGGGCCATTTCGAGCGCTTTACGCCCTTCAGGATCTTGCAGTTGCAGCATAATCGCCCGCGCCAGATCGGGATCGGCAATCTCTTGCGCTAGGGCATCAAGGTTGGGGGCGGCATACTCCTCATCCGTAGCCATTGCACGCCCCAGGATCGGCGGCAGCCCGCTGCTCAGCAAGAAGCGCATCACGAGGCCCAGCGCCTGCGCGGTGAAGATGAAATCGTGGCGCAAACCGAGCTTCACGATGCGCAAAATTGGTTTCACATTATCAATGAACCAGCGTTCACGTTCGAGATCGTTATAGACTTTATCTACAAAAAGCGTACCCCAGCAGCGTTTGAGGCGACGCACGCCAAAGCGATCAAGGCCAAACGGCTGGCTCATGAGGTCGCCAAAACGATTGGCGCGGTCGTGTTCGTGGCCATGTTCAATAAAGACGCGCCCCTGTGCGCCGCGCCCCAGCGTGTAGCTGTAGGCCACACGGCGCAGATCGCACCATGCCCCGGGCGGGTAGATCGTATCAAAAATCAAGGCCCAAACCCGCTTCCAGAGCAGGTCAATATCGTGATTGCCCGCAATGATCGTAACGGAATGGTTCTCCATCATAAAGCGGCGCAGCGCCTGAAAGACCACCGCATGGCCACTGGAGCGACGTGGTTCAAGGCCAACAATAACACGGGTACGCAGCAGCGACTCATCCTCGGTGCTGCCCAAATCGTCTTGGGGCGAGGCGAGGCCAATCGCGGGGACAGTCTGGCAATATTCCAAAAAATCGCCTGCAATCACCAATTCAACCGGCTCGCGGCTCTGGCCAATCTGATCGAGAAAGCGCGCAAACGCCTCACCCGAAACAAAATCCTCGAGCGGATCAAGTTGGCCATTGGGCAGCCAACCCGGCCCGAGGTGCATGTCGCTCACCACGTAGACTACTTTGTCCTTGTTATCCATGGGCAAATCTTTCCTTAGGGATGGCTTCAGAAAGGGGACGAAGCGCCACAAGCGGCACCACTCGCCCGTGCGGCATGACCTTGAACTGTAAAGTGGTTACGAACCACCCCTAAGCAATCCTCCTGCTGGTTGGGGTTGGGGCATGGCCTCATACGCATTACGTTAAGTTTCTGACGGACCTGTTGGCGGGGGTTCGGGCTTGCCCTGAGCCTAGTCGAAGGGGCATGGCCCCCAAAAATTTCCCCCTTCCGGCGGGGTTTAAGAGGCCGCATGCCCTGTAACTTAATGTACGGGGGGCGGTTCCACCGCCCTCACACCCCACCGGAAAAAGGGCTACATATTGGGCGCTCGTTGGCCCAGGGTAACTTCAAGCGGCTGTTCACTGCCGTCGCGCAGCACAGTGATGGTGACGGTATCGCCGGGGGCGTGGCGCAGGAGGAGTTGGCGCAACGAGGTGTTATAGTCGAGGCGGGTGCCATTGATGGCCACAATGATGTCGCCATCAAGAATACCAGCGCGTTCGGCAGCGCTTCCTGGCTCAATTGCCGATTGACCGCTGCGCCCACTCTGCACCAGGGCACCATTCTGCACAGGCAGCCCCAGTTCGGCAGCAAGATTGCCATCAATCGAGAGATAGCGCACGCCCAAGAAGGGGTAGCGCACTTCGCCGTTGGCGATCAACTGATCGGCCACGTTGCGGAAAATGGTACTGGGCACCGCAAAACCAAGGCCTTCAACCGGAGCGGCGCCGAAGCTCAGGTCAAAATCATTGCGTACCACCAGTGTATTGATACCGACCACTTCGCCGCGTAGGTTAATCAACGGGCCACCACTATTGCCACTGTTGATCGCCGCATCGGTCTGGATCAAGCCCTCCATCGGCCCCACCGAGCGGTTGAGTGCGCTGACCACACCGGCGGTCACGCTGTTGCGAAAGTTACCCAAGGGGCTCCCAATTGCCAGCACCGTCTCACCGGGCTGCAAGGATGCTGCATCACCGATCACGGCCACGGCGGGCAGTGCGCCACCCACCCGTATGATGGCAATATCATTGAGCGGGTCAGTCCCAATCAACTCCGCCTCGCGGCGCGTATTATCGGCAAAGACGACCGCAATATCACGGCTGTCTTCAACCACATGATTGTTGGTAATAATATAGCCCTCATTGCTGATGATAACTCCACTGCCGCTGCCACTCCCCTGATTCGAGCGATTAATCACGGTTACGACTGCCGGGCCGACCTGCTGCACCGCTGCGACCGCGCTGACGACTTCACCCGTAGGGGGGGTTGGTGTGGGCAAGGTGGCAGCGGGTGTGGCCGGATTTTGCACTTCACTCGCCCCGGCGGGCGTAAGCATACTCGTGAGCCATGGTTGGGCCGCATTGAGTTGTGCGATCTGGCGTTGCGTAATGTAGTAAGCCGCTGCCCCGCCGGCGGCCCCGCCACCGGCAACACCGATAAAGATGCCTAGCAATAATACCATTAGAAGAAGCAAAGGGTTAGGTTTTCGTTCCATAATGTGGTTACCTCGTGGTTACAAAGGCGAAACAATGCTTAAAGGGGCAAAGACACCCGTCGTGGTCATGATGCCGCATCAGCCTGAGTAGAGTTTTAAGCGCACGTAAGAAATGGATGAGAGGAATGCACAAGTTAGGACGAACGCGGTTCGCCCACCACTCAACCCAAGAGATCCTGCAGCGCCGGACGCAGGGTCGTAAAACGAAACTGATAGCCCAACTCTTGCGCGCGTTTGGGCAAAGCCCGTTGCCCTTTGATCACCAGGTCGGCCATTTCGCCCAGGGTGAGGCGCAGGCTAAATTCGGGTACCGCCAGCCACGACGGCGAACCCAGCACTTCGCCCAGGATCTTCGAGAAGTCGCGGTTCATCTCCGGGTTGGGGGCCGTCGCATTGATGGGGCCTGTTACTGCTTCATGATCAAGCGCAAAGCGAAAGAGGCCCGCCTCATCAGTGGGATGAATCCACGAATAGTATTGCGTACCGGGCATAATCGGCCCACCCGCTCGCATGCGAAAGGGCAGCATCATTTGGCCTAAAGCGCCACCGCTGGCATCAAGCACAAGGCCGGTGCGGATGTAGACGACACGGAGTCCTAAGGCTTCCGCCGCCGCCGCCTCGCGCTCCCAGTCCACACAGACCCTGGCGAGAAAATCGTTGCCCGCTGGGGCCGTCTCGTCAAGGATACGCTCGCCTTGGTAGCCATAGAACCCGGCTGATGAGGCATTGATAAGAACCTTTGGACGCTTACTGACATCCGCCAGCGCCTGCACTAAGCCGCGCGTACCGATGACCCGGCTAGAGCGGATTTCCTCTTTGTAGCTGGGCGTCCAACGCGGCCCAATGACTCCTTGCGAAATCGGTGCTCCAGCCAGATTGATGATCGCATCGGCTCCTTCCAGGGCTGCCGCCCACGATCCCGTCTTGTTCGGCTGCCATGCCACGTAGTCAGCGGCACCGGGCAAACTCTTGCGCGCCGCTTCAGGGTTGCGCGAAAAGACCACCAACTCATCGCCCCGCTCGCGCAGCGCAGCAAAGAGCTTCCGACCGATCAAACCCGTTGCGCCAGTAAGAATGATACGCTGTGTATTGCTCATACCTTTAGCGTACCCCCGTACATGCTTAGCGTCAAGAGCTACCTACTAAGTTTAGGGCTGACGCCCTATGAACCTGCTGGTAAGGCAAGGCATCAAACCCCATTTGGGTGTGTCCAAAAGGTGCAGGAAGGGTGCGCGAGGGAACCAGGTTCCCTCGCATCCTCCCGCCGTCCGGCGGGGTGTGGGGCGCAGCCCTACAGATTTTGGTCACACCCACTCCATTTTCTATTGCGAATTGGGTGTGTCCAAAAGGTGCAGGAAGGGTGCGCGAGGGAACCAGGTTCCCTCGCATCCTCCCGCCGTTCGGCGGGGTGTGGGGCGCAGCCCTACAGATTTTGGTCACACCCTTGCGCATTGGCGGCTTCGCCGCCAATTCGCAATAGAAAAAATAAACCCCTTGACATTCACAAACTCTCGTGCTATATTGAGAACGCTAGTTCTTTTTCTGGCATTGGATATCGGAACGTGAAAAGTGAAGCATCATACGTGTAACCAGGAGGCGTTTTATGGCAAAGGATCTCAACAAAGTACAGTTCACCGGCCATCTCGGTGCTGATCCGGAGATGCGCTACACCCCGCAGGGTAGTGCCGTCACCAACTTTCGCGTGGCCAGCAACCGCGCTTGGAAGGATCGTGATGGGGGGGCGCACGAGGATACCGAGTGGTTTCGGGTTGTTGCCTGGGAGCGGCTGGGTGAGATTTGCAACCAGTATCTCACCAAGGGTATGCGCGTCTATATTGAGGGACGGCTCCAGACGCGCCGTTGGATGGATCGCGATAATGTCGAGCGTTTCATGACCGAGGTGGTTGCGCAGGACATGATCATCCTTTCAAGCAAGAATGAGCGTGGCAACCCGCCTGCGTATGACGCGAGTGAAGCCGAGGCGAGCGACGGGCCAGCGGTGCCGACGCGGCGGGCGGCGTCAAGCAATGGCGGTGCCCGTGAACCCGCCCCAGCGCGCGTGCCCGCTCACCCTCCTACGCGCAACCAGCCCCAGGAGATCGAGAACGACGACGACATTCCGTTCTAATGGCGTAACCATGTTATGCCCCCACCTGGGGTACAGCTTTATTCTGTTGGGGTGTGACCAAAATGTGTAGCTAGGGTGCGCGAGGGAACCTGGTTCCCTCGCATCCTCCCCCAGTTCGAAGGGGTGTAGGGCACCGCCCTACAGATTCCAGTCACACCCATTCTGTTGTGGGTTGGCGGCTTCGCCGCCAACCCACAACAGAATAAAGCTGTAAGCGTCTGCCCATACGAGAAAGCCCTATGCATCCATCCGTGCGTCCGCTCCGTTCATTCGCGTTATTGCTCGTTGTGGCGCTGCTCTTGACCGCTTGTGGCGATCCGCCGCAGGCAACGGCACCACCGCCCGCCGCTAGCCCTGTGCCGGTTGCTCAGGTTGAGCAAGAAGAGGAAGAAGGATCTGCCGCGGAAGAGGAGTATACCGAGACGAACGAAACCTCTTACGCGGCGTGGCTTGAAGCGGCGCATTGCCCCGACGGCTTGCTTGACGATGTAGATCTTGATGAGATTGAAGTTACCTGCGCCTACCTGAACGTTCCCGAGGATCGCAGCGATCCCGAAGGGACAACCATTCAGTTAGCCGTGGCGGTCATTTCCAGTCGCAGCGATAGCGCACGCCCCGATCCCATCATCTACTTGGAGGGCGGCCCCGGTGGAAGTGCCGTGCTTGGCCTTGCCGCTTGGGTAGATAGCCCCCTGCGCGATGAGTATGACCTAATTCTCTTTGATCAACGCGGCACCGGCTTCTCGCTACCCAGCCTCAATTGTATCGAGATGGAAGATGCAGAGGATGGCGATGCGAACTACGCAGCGGCGCAGGAGTGTCGTGATCGCTTGGTAGACGACGAGGGGGTCAATCTAAATGCCTACAGTAGTGCTACCAACGCCGCCGATGTTGCCGATCTGATTGCGCAACTCGACTACGCGGAGGTCAACCTGCTGGGCATCTCCTACGGTACGCGCCTGGCCCTCGCCGTACTGCGCGACAACGCCACCGGCGTACGCAGCGTTATTCTCGATTCGCCCTACCCGCCCCAGGTCTATGCCTATAACGAACAGGCGCTCAACGCGGGTTTGGCCATCCAAGCCCTGCTGCGCGGCTGTGCGGCTGATGCGGAGTGCAGCGACACCTTCCCCGATCTCGAAGAACGCTTCTACGCCTTGGTCGATTTTCTCAACGACGAGCCGGTCACCATTGAAGTTGAAGACCCAGAGACGGGCGAGGTGAGCGAGGGCGAAGTCAGTGGCGATGATCTGGTCGATGAACTCTCCGGCTGGCTCTACGACACCGATATGATTCGCTACGTGCCACTCATGATCGATGAGTTGGATAGCGGCGAGACCGCGACGCTTACGTTTCTCTACGAACTTGGGGGCAGCGGATTCAGCCGTCAGGCGCAGGGTGAAGGCGACCTGAGCGATAGCGAAGCCATGTTCTACGCGCTGGAGTGCCGTGAAGAGGGCTACGTCAGCTCGCTTGAGCAAGCGGAGGCGCTGGCTATCGCTTTGCCGCCGCAACTAGCCAACGCACTCCTCGCGAGTAACGAGGATTTCTTCATGCTCTGCGCCATCTGGGACGTAGAAGCGGCCACGGATTACGAGCGCTCGGTGGTCTACAGCGCCGTTCCCACGCTCGTGCTGGCCGGCGAGTACGACCCGGTCACGCCGCCGAGTTGGGGCGTCCTCGCTTCAGCCGGTCTGCTCAATAGCTACTTCTACGTCCTGCCCGGCGGCGGCCACGCCGTGACTGACGCCAGCGACTGCATGATGAGCATCACCAAGGAGTTTTTGGACAACCCCGACCAGGAACCTGATGCGAGTTGTGTAGATGATCTAGTACCAGATTTCGCTTACGAACTACCGTAAAAAGGGTGTGACTGAAATCTGTGGGGCTGCGCCCCACACCCCGCCGGATGGCGGAAGGGTGCGCGGGAACCAGGTTCCCGCGCACCCTTCCGCCAAGTCTTGGTCACACCCAAATAAAAGGGGCTTGCCCCAAAGCTACACATACACCGGCGTACACCACTGCCGATAGGAGGGAATGCGCCCACGCACCAACTCGGCATAGAGGCGCACGAGTGTACCTGCGACGGGGCCGACTTCGCCGTTGCCAATCTTACGGCGGTCAATCTCGATGATCGGCTTAATCTCAGCACCCGTGCCGCAGAAAAAAGCTTCATCGGCAACATAGAGCTCAGTGCGATCAATCGCCGCTTCGCGCACATGCAGGCCCAAGCGCTCACGGGCGAGATCGATTACCAGTTGGCGCGTAATGCCCTCGAGAATGTCGTTGCTCACCGTGGGCGTAATCAGCGTCCCATCGCGCACAATGAAAATATTGGCCGCGCTCGCCTCGGCCACTTGCCCGTCGCCCCCCAACACAATCGCCTCGTCGTAACCGTTGAGTAGCGCTTCCGTCTTGGCGAGCGCTGAATTGATGTAGGCCCCACACGCCTTCGCGCGCGACGGAATAATGTTGTCGTCAATGCGCCGCCATGAAGAGACACAGGCGCGAATGGCGCTACCAGCAATATACTGGCCAAAACCAACCGCAAAGAGGGTGAATGAGTCGGTGAGATCATTCATGCGCACCGCAATCGCCGGGTCACTCTTGTAGACCAAAGGGCGAATGTAGACATCCTCGCGAAACGCTTCGCGGCGCAGCAGATCGAGCGTGATGGCGCAGAGCTCGTCTACGCTGTAGGGCAGCTCCATGAAGAGGATGCGGCACGAACGGTGCAAGCGCTCCATGTGTGCCCGCAGGTGAAAGATGAACAACTGCTCCTCTTCCGACACCCAGTAGCCGCGAATCCCCTCGAAACAGCCGGTGCCATAGTTGAGCGCATTGGTCATCACGCTCACTTGAGCCTGCTCAATCGGCACAATGGCCCCGTTGAAAAAGGCGTACTTGTTGTTGGGCATAGGCATAGGCATAGTGGTTGGTCTACTCCTTTGAGCATTCTCGTCGAGTCTCTACTCTACCACTTTTTCCTTGTGCGGTGGCGGCGGTGCTACCACTGCGTTAGGGCTGCGTCAAAGTCACCTCCGGTGGGGGTTCGGGGGAGGCTTCGCCTCCCCCGAAGAACTTTTTTGTTGCTTTTTGGCGGCTTCGCCGCCAAAAAGCAACAAAAATGAGGGTTTGGGGCGCAGCCCCAACGACTTTGACGTGGCCCTACTAGGGTGGTGCGGGCGAACTTGGTTCGCCCGCACCACCCTACCGACAGATCAGCACCACGGGCTTGCCTGCATGTTTGGTCAGCACAACGACGAGCGGCTGGCCGTGCGGGCGACTCAGTTGGCGGGCGAGTTGGTCGCTGTCGAGCGGGGAGCCCCGTTTCTTCACCGTAATGACCCCGGCCTCAAGTTCGCGTAGCGTGGCGCGCAGGGCTTTGAGGTTGAAGGGCTGCCAGTGGATGATCGGCCAGACACGGGCAAAAGGGGTAGCCACGCGTTTAGGGCTGGTCAGGTAGGCAATTTCGGCATCCAACTGTGCTGCGCCGAGCAGCGCCCCTAGTTCGCGTACTAGCCCGGCACGAATGATCGCCGGATCGGGTTCGTAGAGGAAGGCGGCGGGTGGTTCAATGCGGGCCGCAAGCGGCGCATCAAGTGCATCTTTGGCCAGCGTGTGGTGTTCAATACTGCCATCCTCGCGGGTGTGCAGCAGCGTAGCGCGCATGCGTGTGGTGGCCAGCGGGCCGCACCAGAGTGCCGCCTCCTTGAGTTCGCCATTAAGCGCCACAAACTCCACTTCGGCATCAGGCGGCAGGGCACTAACATCAACCCCCGGCGCGAGCTTGAGCGCCAACGCGGGCGTTTGGCTACGCCACGCCAAAACATGGGCCAAAGGCGGCTCGTAATCTTCTACGTTGGAGCGGCGTCGCCCGCCCGCCCGCCGCCCCGGATCGCAGAAGAGCGCATTGGCCGCAGGCGGCGGCGTTGTCAGCAGGTCGCGCAGCAGCGGCGTGACGCGCCCTTCCAGACCGAGCGCCGCAACGTTGGCCTGACAGAGCGCCAAGCGCAGCGGATCGCGTTCGACGGCGCAGACGTGGGCACCAGCGGCGGCCAGCGCCAGCGTATCGCCACCAATGCCACAGCCCAGATCGGCAACCTGGCCGTAGGGCGCGAGGCGAGCGGCGCGTTGCGCCGCCACGGGCGCTGCACTCGCCTGCTCTAGCGCCTCGCGGGTGAGAAAGAGCTTCGCGGCAGCGGGGAACTTTGCGGCGGCGCGCTGGCGCAACAGCGCCAATTCCAGCGCCGCTGCGGCCTGGGCCGGGCTAAAGCGGCGGCGCAGCCGCTCCAATTCGGGCAGGGTTTGCGTCGCCGCCAACGGGCGCTCAGCCAACTCCGCCAAGAGCGTTTGGCCAACGGGCGAACGAAGCCAGTGGAAGAGATCGAGTGAAAGTTCAGCCATAGGGCAAGAGTCTTTTCTCGTGTTTGGGTACAAATAGGTGTGTAAGGCAGCGGTTACCTGCCCAAACAACCTAACCACAGTTCACCCACAGAACAAGGGAGTCGCACATGGATGAGGTCAAGGTCGAATACGATGAACTCGATCAGATTGCCAATCGATTTCTTCAACAATCGGAGGCTGTCGCGAGCATGATTCAGCAGATCACTGGTCGTATGGATCCGTTGCTGCAAGATGGCTGGAAGGGCTTGGGCGCCCAGGCCTTCTTTGATGAGATGCAAAGCGAGATTTTGCCCGCTTGCAACCGCCTCACCGAAGTCCTGAATGTTGCGAGCCAGACCACCAAGAGCATTATCCAGACCTTCCAGCAGGCTGAGGAGGAGGCATCGGCCCCCTTCCAAGTGCGTAGTTAAACCACGAGGTACTCTATGACTAGCCAAGAGATCAAGCTCAACTATGAGATGGCCGAGGATATGCGCAAAGCCTTCCAAGACGGCGTTACCAAGCTCCAAGAGACTATGCACGAGATGCAGTCGGTCGCTAATCTTATGAGCGACAGTGCGCTCAAAGGGCGGGCTGGCAATGCCTATGTTGAGGCCATTCGCAACCGCCTCTGCCCCTCGCTCTCGAAGCTGATCGACAAATTTCAGGAATTGGATGGCGACATCGCTGCAGCCGTTTCTGCGATGCAAGAGGCCGACCAGGCTGCCGTGAATCAGTTCCAGAGTAACAGTGTCTAGGCGATTACTGCAAGCGCTAGGCTCGCTACCATGACGGGTGTTAAGCCAACAGGAGATCTGTAATCTATGTCAGTAGAATCCTTCATGATCAAACTGGCGCGGGCCATCTTGCAGAACGTGGTTCGCGAGATCACCGCCCAACGGCAATCGCTTATTGATGACGTCACGCAACCTCTCAACGCCATTGTTCAGGCAGTCAATAGCGGCGTCTGGCGCGGCAATGGTGCCGATGCCTTCGTCCAAGATCTCTCGAGTATTACCATTCCTGGTATCGGTAAAATCGGTGATATGATCGACAAGTTTACCGGCGATGTCAACTCGGCCCAAGAGATCATTGAGCGCGCCGATCAACAGTGCGAACAAATGATCCGTAGCCAACTCTACGATGCCTTTGATTTCTACAAGGGCTAATGCCCTTGGCGGGCCTGTCGGCGGGGGTTCGGGGGCATGGCCTCCGAAAAATCCTCCCCTTCCGACGGGGTTTTAGGGGCCGCAGGCCCCTTAAGCTACTGCCCATCGGGACGTAAGCCCCACAGATTTTGGCCACCCCTGTATAGTTATCCTGAAAGGTAGATTATGAGCAACGAGATCTACATAGACCTACCCGCTGTGCGCAATATCGCGAAGAATCTCCAGGCGATTAGCGAGGCGTTGAACAAGATCGTGAAGGGGATCGAGTTGGCCATCGCTACCCTCAAAGGCGTTGCCTTTATGGGCAAAGTTGGTGGTATTGCCTTCGTCCTCTTCCTCGAAGCGATTAAGCCAACCTTCGAGAAGAGCGCAGCGGATTGTGCTCAGTTGAGTAGCGATGTCAATACTTCGCTCGATGCCTATGAGCGTAATGATCAGGTTGGGGCTACACGCTTCTATTAGCATGTAAGCCGTCTCATCGTCGTGAAGGGGCGCGTGGGAACCTAGTTCCCTCGCGCCGCCCTTGTCTGCCGAGGAATGCAATGCGTCAGACCTGCCTCATCTGTGCGCACCATGCGCCCGATGGTAATCTCTTCTGTCAAGATATTCGCTGCCAAGCTGAGATGGCGCCGCGCATCCTTGCCTATGGCGAGTGGCTTGGCGATATCGAGATTATTCGTCCGGTGGTGGTGCTGCGCTCCTCTGTCCTCTATGAGGCCCGCCGCCAGCAGGAGTTGCTGCTGTTGAAGGTGGCCCATCCCGGTCAGGAACATACCCAACGCCTGGAGCGTGAAGCGAAATTTCTCCACGAGGTACAAACCAAAGGTACCGCCAATCGCCACCTGCCCGTGCTGCGCCCGCCGTTCGTCAATGTGCAACTTGCCGAACGCCCCTATGGACGCATTGCCTTGGATGATCAACTGCTCTATTTTTGCCTCTTTGAACACTTCGCGGGTGAACCACTCGGCGATCTGTTACTCAAACAACCCCAACCTTGGCTCTACCATGCCGGTTGGATCACTATTGCCCTCACCAGTGCCATCTCGGTGATGCACAACCGGCGCCATTTGCACCTTGCGCTCACCCCTAAGGCCGTGTTGGTGCGTTTTGATGCCAAGACGAATCTCCCCCAAGTGCTGCTCTGTGACCTTGGTGCCGTCTACGATGCGGGCGAGAGTAAGAGTCTTGAGCAACATTGGTACCCTGCGGTGGTGCCCCCCGCCTATACCGCCCCGGAATTGATCGCCCCCGTCCGTGAGCGTCCGGTTTACCCCGCTGATGTCTATGGCCTAGGACTGATCTTCTATGAATTGCTGATTGGGCAACCGGCATTTTACAGCCGCCGCCAGAGTGATGCCGAAATCTATGCGGCTGTCCAGCATGGTCTACAGAAGCCGCTCAGCCGCTCCCAAGACGTTGAAAAAGTAACCCAGGTGTTGGAACGCATGCTGAGTCTGCGTGCGGTTGAACGCCACAGCGATGCCGCTAGCCTCGCCCAAGAGTTGATAACGCTCTTTGGCCCCATCCCCGAAACTCCCCGTCGCCTTGTTCCGGGGATGGAACGCGCCATGCTGGTCGCCTTAGTCGTTCTCGCTATCGCTTTTGCTACGGCACTCGCCGCGACGTTCATTGGCCTCATGGCATGATGTTAGGGCTGTGGCCCTAAAACCTGTAGGGCTGCGCCCCGCGCCCCACCGGGCAGTGGGAGGATGCGAGGGAACCGGGTTCCCTCGCGCTCCCTTCCTGTTTCTTTAGAAGGGCATCGTTCACCTATGCCGACCCCCATTGATCGCCCACCACGCATTCAGCCCGAGTTGCCAATTGACCAAGTTGAGATTCCTAAGCCGCCAACCCAAGAGGACGCTGGGTGGCATCAACTTGTTCAGGTCGCTTTGCCGCTGGTAACCATCGTTGGCTATGTGCTGGTGGCATCGTTGAGTGGCACCGGGCGTAACCCCTGGCTCTTGTTGCCGATGGCGCTCGCTGTGGTTGCTACGACCATCTTTTCTGTCTATACCTACCGGCGTGAGCGCCGTCGTCGGGTTGAGGCCGAGCAGGCGTACAACGATCGCTTGATTGCGCTGAGCCGCGATCTGCATCAGGCCCATGAACAGCAACGCCGCTTCTACGACTATAACTATCCCGATGTGCAGAGCGCCTTCACGATTGCTAGCCTCGCCCGCGATCATAGCCAAAATGCACAGCATGGCACCCTGCGCTCGATTGCGCGTCTCTGGGAACGACGCGTCGCTGATGAGGATTTTGGCCTCCTGCGCCTTGGCATTGGCACCCTCCCCTCCACGGTGATCTATACCCTGAAGGACGATGAGGAGGTGAATAGCCCACTTGTGCGGGCGGCTCGCAAGTTGGCCGATGATTCGCGCTTTGTGACTGATGTGCCGATTACGCTCTCCTTGCGCCAACCGGCCCAGGAAGCAGCAGAGGCGAATAGTGGCAGTGACGATGAGTCGCGTTTCCCTATCGCGCCGGCCCTCGCTATTGCTGGCCAGCAGGAACAGGTCTATGCCTTTACGCGGGCGATCGTAGCCCACGCCGTCGTCTTTCATGCCCCCACCGATCTGCGCCTCTTTGTCTGCGCCCCCCAGCGCGAGCCTTGGGATTGGATCGAGAAGTTGCCCCACTGCCGCGATGATGAACAGGCTACAGGGCAACTCTTTCTCGATACCCACCAAGCTACTGGCCAGGCTTCTGAAGAGGATGATGAAGTTCATCCCAAAGAACGCTTTTTTGAGGGGCTGCGCAAGCTGCTCACCCAACGCCAAATTCGCCTCCAAGATCGTGAGGGTAATCAAGATCAAGGCAATGCCACCCTGCCCTTCTGCCTCGTTGTGGTAGATATGCTCGATCAGGGCCAAAATAGCCCCTTCGGCGACCTCGAAGCCGATCCCGCGATCTCCATCCTCGTCGCCGAAGGCGCAACCCTGGGCGCATCTGTCATCTTTCTGGTCAATGAACGCAGCAAAGCTCCCAGTGGCTGCCAAGCAGTACTTGAAACCGAAAAGACCACGCCCAACACCAATAGCAAATTTGCCCAAGCCGCGCTTCTCCACTTCCGCTATGCCGAAGTGGGTGTAAATACCTTCCGCTACGTAGGTCTGGCCGATTATGCCAGTCTGCGCTTCGTCCGCGAATTGGCCGATCTCCTCTCCCAACTTGATGTGCGCCAAGGCCCTGGTTCCAATCTGCCCACCACGGTGCCTTTCCTCGATCTGGAAGGGCTACGCAACCTCGATGCCCTGCGCACAACCGCTAAACAGCGCTGGCAGTCGTGCGAAACGGAAGATGATCGTGCCAATTGGCTGCGTGTGCCTTTGGGCCGTATGGCCGGTAACAAGAACCGTGAGTTGGTCTTCTCCGCCCGCCGCGACGGCGTCCACGGCATCGTCGCTGGCTCCACCGGTTCGGGCAAGTCGGAACTGCTCATTTCGCTCATTAGCGGCTTGGCCATCAGTTATAGCCCCGCGACAATCAATTTTGTGCTGGTGGACTATAAGGGCGGTGGCGCATTTAGCGAATTTGCTACCTTGCCCCACTGTGTAGACATCATCACCAACCTGGGTGCCGATGCGGTCACGCGCATGTTTACGGCGATTACTGCCGAGATGCAGCGCCGCCAGCGCCTCAATACCGCTACACGCACCAAAAATATTGTTGACTATCGCCGCAAGGGTTACCACCGCACCCACGCGCCCTACCCCTTCCTCTTCATCATCATTGATGAGTTTGCCGAGATGATCGCCGACCGGGCCGAGTATAAGACCCAACTTGAGAGCATTACCCGCGTAGGGCGCGCCCAAGGCGTTTCGCTCATTCTGGCGGCGCAAAACCCCAGCGGGGTGACCGACCAGATGCGCTCCAATATCAAGTTCCGTATCTGCCTACGTGTCGAAACTCCCGCTGCAAGCCGCGAGATGCTGCGCCGTACCGATGCTGCCTTTTTGCCGCCCGGCGCCCCCGGACGCGGCTACCTCCAAGTCGGCAACGAGAATATTGAACTGATCCAGGTGGCCTACTGCGGTGGGCGTAACTATGCGAGCGATACGCGCGCCAAGGTGATCTGGCCGCAGCGTGGCGGCGGTTATGATCCCAACCAAGACCAAGAACCGCCTGAACTCTACAAGGCGATTATTGGTGTGCTTGGCGATCTGGCCGACAAAGATCATATCCCCCCCCAATTTGCCCCTTGGCCTCGCCCCCTGCCCACCACCCTGGCCCTGAGTCAGCGCCTGCTGGCCAGCGATCCCCGCGCCAAGGCGCTCACTTCGGAACGCTACCTGAACGACGAGAGCCAGACGCTTATTCGTTTGGGTCAGCCCGCCGAAGCCGATCTTATGCTCGCTCCGGCGATCAATCGCTGGCTTGATGGCACATGTGGCTGGGTTGAACCGCTTGATGTGACCTACACCATGCGTCCGGTGGTTGGATTGATCGATGACCCCTACGCGGCACGCCAATTGCCACTGGTCGTGGATCTCCAACGCGGCCATGCGGTCATCTTTGGCGCTTCGGGCTGGGGCAAGAGTACCTTCCTGCGCACGCTGGCCTTTAGTCTTGCAACGAGCCACTCCCCCGACCATTTGCACCTCTATGTTCTCGATCTCGGCGGGCGTAGCCTCAATGTCTTGGCGGGCCTGCCCCACACCGGCGCCCTGATTAGCCCCGATGAGGAGAGTTACAAAGAGCGGGTGGCCCAGTTGGTACGCTGTCTCAACGAGGTGATCGAGAAGCGCAAGGCGCTGCTCAGTGCCGCTGCGGTGGAGAGTATCTATGAGTACAATCAGGCCAATCCGCACAGCAGCCAACCGGCAATCCTCGTACTGATTGATCATAGCGTCGAGTTGATCGAGAGCTTTAGCGATGCCGGTGACGCCCCCGAAAGTGTTTTGGAGCAGTTCATTGCGCTCGCACGCCAAGCGCGGCCCTATGGCATCCACATCGCTCTGGCCGCCGGGCGTTGCGAGGATCTGCCGACCCAACTGCTCAATCTCTTTAGCGAACGCTTCACCCTCAAATTAGGTGAGGCCAGCGACTATCGCACCGTCTTGGGTAGCTCCGTTGCCGAGATTGGTGATATTCCCGGACGCGGCTATGCCCGTATCGGCATGCAAGCCTTGGCCTTCCAAGTTGCACAGCCCCTCGATCTGCGCCGCCAAAATGGCCCAGCCGCGAATGAATTGCAAGAACTGGAACAGCTCGTCCAGACGATGAGCAAAGAGGCCGCACAGCAAGTCGCTCGCGGGCGTCGCTTCCGCCCGCTTGTGCGCGTGGACGCCCTGCCCAAGAAGGTGTTGCTCCGCAATCTCTTGGCCGAGCAGCACAGCAGCCATTTGGCCCTCGACCAGCATTTCCTGCCCAAACTGCGCCAACTCACCCCCCAGCGCTGGGCCACTAGTACCCAACCCGACCAAGCCGATTGGTTGAGTATGAACCTCGGTGCGATGGCGGGTGGGCGCACACGCATGCTGCGTTTTGAAGCCAAGGTTGATGGCGTCCACGCGATGGTTGCCGGTGGCACCGGGGCCGGTAAGTCCGAACTGCTCATGACGCTCATCGTTGACCTTGCCCTGCACTACGATCCCAGTGCCCTCAATTTTGTCTTGATTGACTACAAGGGCGGCGGCGCTTTTGCGCCCTTTGCCAACCTGCCCCACTGTGTAGATAGTATCTCCAACCTCAATCCCTCGGCGGTGCGCCGCGTCTTTATCGCCATTCGCGCTGAATTGGAGCGCCGTCAGCTCTTGCTGCGCGACGCCGGCGACATCGTCACTTACCGGCGTAAGGGCTACCACCAAGGGCCGCAGGGCCAGCCTTTGCCCTTCCTGATGATCATTATTGACGAATATGCCGAAATGATCACCGACAATCCCGCCTTTGGTGCCGAACTCGACCGCATTACGCGCCTCGGGCGTTCGCTGGGGGTGCATCTCATTCTCGCTTCGCAACGTCCGGTCGGCGTGAGCGATCAGATGCGCGCCAATATCAAACTGCGCATCTGTCTGCGCGTCGAGGGTGTAGATACCAGCCGCGAAATGTTGCGCCGCGCCGATGCCGCCTTCCTGCCCAATGGCATGCCCGGACGTGGCTACCTCCAAGTGGGCAACGAGGGCATTGAGTTGATCCAGGTGGCCTTTGCCGGTGATCAGGATGCCTATGGCCAACTCAATGAGCGCGGCGAACCGGCCCGCTTCTACGAGGCGGTCGTGCAGATGGCGCGTGAGTTGCTGCAAGGCCCCATCCCCACTGCGCCGTGGCCGCCTTTCCTGCCCGCCGCCATGACCTTCGGTGAGGGCCAGCCCGACATGCCAGGCAGACCATCTGCCCCTTTGCCCCTCGTCGCCGAATGGCTGCACGGCCAACGCACGCGCTGGCCCAAGATTAGTTGGGACGACCAGTTCCTCCGTCCCATCGTGGGCCTCCTCGACGACCCCGCCGCGGCCTATCAGGGGCCGCTGGAGCTTAACTTGCCGCGTGGCCACGTCGCTATCTTTGGTGTCTCGGGGGCGGGCAAGAGTACCTTCCTCCGCTCACTAGCGCTTAGCCTAGCGACCAGCTACTCCCCCTGGGTGGTGCAGATCCACGCGCTCGATCTTGATGGCCGCGATCTCGAAATCCTGCGCGAATTGCCCCACGTTGGCTCGATCATCAGCCCGGACGAGCGTGGCTATGAGGAGCAGGTGCAGCAACTCTTTGGCGAACTCAGCGAGATGATGGACAAGCGCAAGGAGAGCTTTAGCAAGCAGCGCGTCAGTAGTCTCGTGGAGTACAACCTCAGCGGGCCAGGCGAGATGGTGCCAGCGGTGGTGGTGCTGATTGATAATATTGCCGAACTCTTTGAAGGCTTCAGTGCCAACCGCGATGCCGCCGAGAGTCTCCTTGAACGCTTTATTGCCCTGGCGCGCCAAGGCCGCCCCTACGGCATCCACTTTGTCATCACCGCGCCGCGGCCTGCCGTTCTTGGCAACAAGCTCTTTAACCTCTTTACCGAACGCTTTAGCCTGCGCATGGCCAATGCGGATGACTATAGCGCGGTAGTGGGTGGGCGCGTTGACAGCCTCGAAGAACTCCCCGGACGCGGAGTGACCCGTTTGAATGGGCGTATTCTGACCTTCCACGTCGCCCTGATGGCGGGCGTTCTCGATAGCGAAGGCCGCGTGCGCGATGAGGGCCAGTATGTGCAGCAGTTGGGCGAACGGCTCTGGCAGCCACTCAAGCGCGGTATGCGTTTCACTCCTCCGCTACGCATCCAGGCTTTGCCCAGTGGCGTCCTCTACCACAAGCTCCTAGAACGGCTCACCAAACAGCAATTCCAAGCGACAACGATCCTTGACGAGTTGCATGCGCTCGCCGCCACCGCGTGGGCGCACAACCAGAGCGCTGAACATGCCCATTGGCTGCAGGTCACCCCCGGCGTGATCGCGGGCGAACGGCCTCGCACGCTCACCCTCTCGGCCAAAGAGGATGGTGTCCACGGCCTCATCGCCGGTGGCACCGGCGCCGGGAAGTCGGAACTGC
This sequence comes from Candidatus Viridilinea halotolerans, assembly GCA_003934145.1. GTDB lineage: Bacteria > Chloroflexota > Chloroflexia > Chloroflexales > Chloroflexaceae > Viridilinea > Viridilinea halotolerans. The sequence goes on from RSAS01000695.1 coordinate 18,160, forward strand.
TCATGACCCTCGTGGTCAGCATGGCGCTCAACTATTCGCCCGAACAGCTCACTTTTGTCCTGGTGGACTTCAAGGGCGGCGGTGCCTTCAAGCCCTTCGAGCAGTTGCCCCACTGTGTGGATGTGGTCACCAATCTCAACCGGACGGCGGTGCATCGTATGTTCACCGCAATTGATGCCGAGATTCGCCGCCGCCAAGCGCTCAATGCCGCAACCGGCATGGCCGATATTATCGCCTATCGCAAGCGTGGCTACCATCTGACCAAGGCGCCCTATCCCCACCTCGTGATCATTATTGATGAGTATTCCGAGATGATTGATAAGAATCCGGAGTACCGCCAGCAACTCGACAGCATTACGCGGGTGGGCCGCTCGCTGGGCATCAACCTCTTCTTGGCTTCGCAACGCCCGCGTGGCGTCACCGACCAGATGCGTGCCAATATCAAGTTGCGCCTCTGTCTGCGCGTGGAAGAGATTGACACCAGCCGCGAGATGCTGCGCCGTCCCGATGCGGCGCTACTGCCCTCCGTACCCGGACGTGGCGTCTTGCAAGTGGGCAACGAGGGCGGCGAACTGCTTCAGGTGGCCTACGTCGGTAACCCTCAGCCGGACTTGCGCGAAGCCGCCGTCCTCTGGCCCGATCGCCCCGCCCCTAGCGTCAGCGTAGCGACCGAAACGCCCGTCTTCTATGAACGGGTGGTTGAACTGACCAGTCGTTTGGCCCGCCCCCTCACCATTCCGCGCCCCTGGCACAACATGTTGCCCGATCATCTGAGCCTCGAGTTGCCCATTCACGATGTAAAAAACCAGCGCACGTTCATCTTAAATCCAGATGTCACCGACTGGATCAACGGCGAATGTGACCAACTCTGGCCGGGCGTGAATTGGCAACAGGGTGCCCTGCGCGCCCAGGTGGGTCTGATCGACGATCCCGCTCAAGCCGACCAGCGTCCGCTCTGTTTGGATCTGACGCGCGGTAATTTGGTAGTCTTGGGCGACACCGGCAGCGGGCGCAGCAGCTTCCTGCGCACCATCTTCACCGCGTTGGCGGCGACGCATAGCCCCGACGAGTTGCACGGCTACATCATCGATATGGGCGGGCGCAACTTCCGCAGCCTCGAACCGTTGCCCCATATGGGTGCGGTGCTCTACGCCGACGAAGATCACTTTGATGAGCGTTTGCAGCGCCTCTTAGAGATTCTGAGCAACAACGCCGATGAGCGTCAACGCATCATAAGTGAAGCGGGTTGTACCACCCTAGCTGAGTACAATACCCGCAACCCGCAACAGGCGCTCCCGGCGCTCGTGGTGCTGATCGATAGCTTCATTGTCCTCCGCGAGGGCTACGAGAATCTTATCGATAACAATCTTCTGCCTTTGGTGCGGCGGGCATTGTCGGTAGGCATCAGTTTTGTCGTCTCTTGTAACAGCCCCACCAGCTTTAGTTCGCGCCTCTACGCGCTCTTTACCGAGCGGCTCACCTTCAACCAGACCGATCCCGATCGCTATATGGACATTGTGGGACGCGGCGCTGGCCCGTTGGATGCCCAGCCAGGGCGCGGGTACTGCCGTACCGCCGAGGGGCCACTGCTCTTCCAAGCGGCCCTGCCGGTGGGTCTCCTCCCGGCTGAAGCCAGTCAGACGACCCTGCGCAGCGAAGCCGAAGATCTTGAGGTCTTGGCGCAAGCGATGGTGGAACAGGTGACGCTACGCGGACGCCGCTTGGCCCCGCCCGATCCGGTCAAGATTCTCGCTGACCAGATCGCCCTAAGCGAACTACTCCAGAGCGTTGGCCCCGCCCCGGCTGGCTACGCACGGGTAGCCTTAGGCTTAAACAGCAGCCTCCAACCCGTCAGCATCGATCTGCAGCAGATGGGCCCCCACTTTACGATCATCGGGCCACCACTCTCGGGGCGCACCACCACACTGCGTACCTGGGCCTTGGCGCTTGCCCAACGCTACAGCCCGCAACATGTGCGCATGGTGCTGATTGACACCCAAGGGCGCTTCGCTGATTATGGCGGTAAAACACGCCTCAGTCAGATGTACCACGTTCTCGCCGAACTGAGCGAGGCGGAACAGCTTGAGAACTTGCTGCAACAGCTTGAGCAAGAGGCAAACGCGCTCAAAGAGGCGGGCGATACGCGCCCGCAACTCTTCATCCTAATCGACAACTTTGATGAGTTCCAGGAGTTGTTGGAGGCACAGAAGCAGACCAAACGCATGGCGCTCTTGGCGCGCAATTTCGGGCGCTACGGCATGCACTTTGTCGTGGCGGGCGGCATAGAGCCGGGCAGCGGCGATCTTCGTCGGGCCATCACGGCCTCCGGCTTTGGCTTGGGCCTACGCACCGCCGCCGCCGTTGAAGGGCTGAAGGTGATGCGCATCCCGCCAAGCATCCGTGATCGTGTCTTGGCGCTCGGACGCGGCTTCATCGTCAAGGCGGGCCAAACCAGCCTGATCCAAGTCGCCACCGCCTACCCCAACGCCAGCCAAGGGGCCGAAGACGAGCCAACCATCGTGGCGCAACGCATCATCGCTGCGCTCGATCAGATGCAAAACCAGGTGCGTTCACGCTGGCTCGACCAGAAGAAGAAGGTAGGCTGGCTCTACAAAATTGCGGGCAGCACATCCCCTAGCGGCCCAACGGCACCCATGAGCGAACTGGAGCGGCTACGCGCCCTGCTCCAAGAGTATGCCCGCTACGAAGTCGCCGCGCTCCAGGCCGGCGAGCAGCAACGCGGCACTCTGCTGCCCCGCCTGCTCCAACCGACGCTCTGGCAGGATCGTGACGCGGTAATGGCCTTGGCACTCGATGTGGCGGTGGATCTCGTAGAGCCAGACCTGCGTGATATGACCAAGCGCATGCTTACTGATGCAGCAAGCGAGAGCGATATGATTGATGAACTGAGCAGAAAGTTAGAGCCCCTCCGCAGCAACGGTTCCCCGTCAGCATAGAAGAAGAGATGAGGCCGCAATGAGTAGCGCCCCACGCCTAGAACTCCACATTGACGTCTTCGCCAAGCCCGATCAGGTAGCCATGGCGCTATCCACGCTCACGCCCAACGAATTGATCGAGGCGATCCTGAGCGAATTTGCGCGCGATCTGGAATACCTGAGCGAAGAGAGCAGCGACTACAAGTTGGTGAGACGCGACGACGGCACCCCGCTGCAAGACGATCTACCGATTCAGCAGCATGTCAAAAACGGCACAGCCTTGCGCCTCATCGAGCGCGATCTGCCTATTCCAATGATGGCTAACCGTCCTAGCCAAGCCATCTACCTCCGTGAAACGAGCAGCCAGCGCCTCTACAAGCTGCACTGGTTGCCCGCCGTGATTGGCCGACGCGACGCGAGCGTCGCTGCGACATCCCCCCTCTTGGCGGTCGATCTCGGTAGCTACAGCAACGGCCTGCGTGTTTCGCGCCACCATGCAGTGATCTCTGAAGGGGAGCGTAGTGCTCACTACACCATCGAGAATCTAGCCCGCAGCAATTCGGTTGTCGTGTTGTGCGAGAATAAAAGGGTTACGCTAGGCCAAGAAGAGCGCCACCAGTTGCAACATGGCGATACCATCTACCTACCGAATAGCGAGTTGAGCTTCAAGTTTATCATCCGCGACGTGTAGCGAGGTTTTGTTTGTGCTATCATAACAGGCAACAAAACTCATTCCCAGCCGCAGGACTCTGATGCAAATCTACGCCACTTTGACCATCCGGGTGATGCCTAAGGCGCAAGACCCTGGCAACTACCTTGCATTGCCCATGGTACAACCGGCAAACGGGCTAGATCGTGAACTTCCTGCGACGGATATGCGTTGTAGCTCCGATCAGCAGCAGGCATTACGTGCGTGCCAACTTGATGTCAAGGCATATGGTCTTCTGCTTGGCCAGATGCTTTTTGCAGAGAGCAGCCTCCTTAAAGCACTTGATGAAAGCATGGCGGCTGCTGAGAGTCAAAATGCGCTATTGCGTTTGAGTCTTCAGCTTGACCAAGCGGCAACAGATCTGCATGCACTACGCTGGGAGACCATCTGCCACCCAGTAACTCGTCGCCACCTAGCTTGTGATGGGAGGATTCTCTTCTCACGCTTTTTGAGCAGCGCAGCGGGACGCAACATTAGTCTGCGCACGCGCAGTGTGACCAAAGCGGTGGTAGCGGTAGCAGATCCACACGATGCGAAGGCGTGGGGGTTGGCACCATTTGATGCGCTAGCCGAGTTGCAGTGCGCTCGCGCGTCGCTGGCGGGACTTGATCTGGCCTTGCTCGGTGAATCGGCTAGGCCAGCCACCCGTAAGGCGCTACTCGCTAGCTTACAACCAGGGGTAGACATCCTCTACTTGATGGCGCATGGTATGTTGGCATCGTCTGAGACAGGGGTGACAACTCAGAGGAGCTTCTACCTCTACTTAACCGATGCGAAGGGCAACGCGTGTCCTGTCAGCGCCGAAGATCTGATACATGATCTAGCACAACTAACGAATCTGCCACGCCTAGCGATATTGCTCTCATGCGAGAGCGCCAACCCTGAAATTCCTGCTTCACTGGCACGACTGTTGGGCGAGGCGGGCATCCCTGCCATTGTGGCTATGCAGGGTGCATTTGCCATTGCTACGAGTAGGGTCTTTGTGCCGGCGCTGCTCGCTGCCTTAGCGCAGAATAGGCCAATTGACCAAGCGGTGGCGCTCGCCCGATCCCAAACATTGACCGCCGAGTGCCATGACTGGTGGATGCCCGCGCTCTTTTCGCGGATCAGAGATGGAAGAATATGGCAGGAAGAACCGCATGCATTGCGCTCACAACTTAAACGCTGGCTACACCAGAAGCAGAATCGCCTTCATCCAGAAGAGCTTGAGGTGTTGGCAACGGCACTTCTAGCCTGTCCGAGCTTACCTCAATTGCCGATAACAGAGATCGCTGATCTGATGTCACTCTGTCTTGAGTTACATATCTTGGATGCTGCTCATGGCTCTGAATTGGCTCAGCTTGATGCCACTCTGCGCGACTTGGGTCTTCTGCCGCTCTTGTCCTGGTCTGAGTTGATTGAACTGCAACAGATGTTAACTGATCTGCCGTGTAGCGAGCATGATCTCGACGATCTCTACGTCAAGTGTCGCCCCGCTAGAACCTGGCCAAAGCCGCAAGGTCAGCATGTTGGCGATACGCTCCGCTTGATGCTGTGTCGCTTAGCGACAGCAGCCCTGGTGAAGCGGCAAACGCAGGTGCAACATCCGCTGATAGACTTTGTGCGCAAACTGCTAGAAGAATTTTCGCAGCAGGTTGCATCAGTGGCTCTTACATTGGAAGAGTGGGAACAGAAGGTCAGCAGACGCCTTAAATTAACCCCTCGGTTGAAGGCAGAGCCTGACAATGCACCGCTTGTTCTCGTAATTCAGCTCTCGTTCGTCCCTGGGACTGCGGATGTTGATCTTACGCAGCCCAATGCCATCCAGCTATTTCTTGATGCTTGGTTGTTTCCGGCGATTGCACAGCCGTTGGTGCAGAGCCAAGCCTGTACACTGGAGGAGGCTGCCACGCATTTTACAGCGCTGGCTGAGCAGGCTCGTAAGCAGACCTCCAATACCCAACCCATTCAACATATCGAGTTTCTTTTGCCCTTGGAACTGATACCCTACGCATTCGATCAGTGGCCGATTCTCACCGGCATGCGCCGTCAACGCTCTCAACCAGTTGGTAGAGTATACCCTGTAGTGACACGCTCGCTGGATCGTCTCCTCCTCGCGGCGCAAAGTCAGGCTATTGTACCCAACTGGTGCCAGCGGTGGCAACAACTCTGCACCATCCAAGCAGCGGCATATGAGCAAGCTATGGTGTTGGTCGCTGATCCCAGTAGTTATAGCCTTGATGGTATTGATGGTGACCTGCGTAAGAGTAATACGAAAGTGTTGCTTCTCTTCACGGCGCTATCGTCTGCCGAATACGAAGATCAGCTTGATCTGCTTGATACTGCGATTGACATAGGTTTACCCTCAATTCTCTTCACACGAGATCGTATTGGTAATCCTGTTGAGACGGCGCAGAGTATTTGTGCGGTCTTGACAAAGCAACTACTCGCCAACTTGCCCCGCTTGGCCCATGAGCAGCGTCTGGCAGCCAGCGATGAAGCGCATCATGGTCGTCACTTGACTCTGCTCTGGGATGATCCTGATCGTTTGCCACCGTTGATGGTTTACGACAATGAACAACTCTAAGTAATGAAAGATCAACAAAAGCTATGAACAAGCCATCTTGGCGCTTTACTGGTAGAGAAGCGCACACGGGCATCGAGTCGCTACCGCCACCACCGAGCTGGCGCTGTTTTGGCGATGCGAATCGAACGCGTGGCGGAACGTATCGTGTTCGATTGGGCGAAGATGGCCGCCCACCCGAAGAGGTTGAACTGGTGAATGCGGCCCTGTTGCTGCGCCGCCCCCTCTTGATCACTGGCAAACCTGGAACAGGTAAGTCGTCATTAGCTTACGCCGTGGCGAGCGAGCTTGGCCTTGGTGAAGTCTTGCGCTGGTCGATCACGACGCGCTCTACGCTTCACGATGGCCTCTACGACTACGATGCGATTGGTCGTCTACAGGATGCAAACTTACGGCGTAAAGATGATGATACGCCTCCCGCCATTGGTGCCTACCTCCGCCTCGGCCCGCTGGGGACAGCCCTTCTTCCCCGAACCACGCCACGGGTGCTGCTTGTTGATGAATTGGATAAGAGCGATGTCGATCTGCCTAATGACCTTCTCCATGTTTTTGAAGAGGGTGAGTATGAGATTCGTGAACTGTCGCGCCTAGGGGCTAAGCACAGCGAGCAGGTGCAGACGTCGGATGGCGCATCAACCACGTTGATAGGTGGGCGTGTGCAGTGTGATGCCTTTCCGATCGTCTTCTTTACGAGTAATGGCGAGCGAGACTTCCCACCCGCCTTCTTGCGCCGCTGTCTGCGCTTGGAGGTAGCCCCCCCTGATGCACAGGTGCTGCGCGAGATCGTCACTGCCCATTTCGCCCAGCATCTCGCGCAGCATCCCACAAGCGATCTGCTGACGCGCGCCGATGAGTTGATCACCCAATTTATCACTCGCCGCGAACGCATGGATCTCTCAACAGACCAGTTGCTCAATGCGGTCTATTTGGTGACGCAACAGGTGGATCCGCTGAGCCGCCCGAAACTGCTTGAGGCGGTCTGGAAGTCACTGAATAACCAATGAGTCTTGAGCGTCTGATTAATCTGCTCCAGCCGCATATCGCAGAGTTAGCTGCCGAGGACGTTGCCGACGCCCTCTATGTGGCGCTGCATGCAGCGCCCGCCCCCCCACCTCAGCCGACAGCGCACGTAAAAGTTGCGCCAGAGGAGGAAGAGGAGGCACAGGGTGGTGACCAGCCGCCCGCGCAGCGCACATCGTCTACACACCAGCCCAAATCACCTGAAACCGAGGAGCCACCTAGCAAACCCACGAGTCCCACTAAGCCTCCCCGCAATCCAGACCCAGTTTCGCCATCGGATAAGCGTGGATCGGCGGGACTCTATGCCACTCCGTTGACAGACAGTGCAACGGCTGATCTCTCTTTACGTACACCACAAGCCTCACCCTTGCCGGGCCAAGCCGCATTGGCCCGTGCCCTACGCCCCTTGGGACTGCGTGTACGTTCGCACCACCAGATGGTGCTCGACGAAAATGATACGGTGCGTCGCATCGCAGATACCGGCCTCTGGTTGCCTATGCTGCGCCCGTTGACTGAGCCGCGCTTTAAACTGGTGCTGGTGGTTGACGATACGCCCTCGATGCTCATCTGGCGGCAAGCCGTCAACAGCCTCGCCCGCATTGTTGAGCGCCAAGCAGCGCTGCTCGACCGGCGCTTCTACCGGCTTCGTTTTGCTAACGGCAGAGCGATCCTCCTGCATGGATTCACAGAGAGTGCCAACGGCGTAGCACGACGGACGGATGGTGAGTTGGCTGATCCGAGCGGGCGCACTCTGATCCTGCTGGTGAGTGATGGCGTTGGTCGCCATTGGCGCGATGGCTCGCTGGCGGATGTGTTGCACACCTGGACGCGACAGAACCATGTGGCGATGCTTCAGGTTCTGCCTGAAGCCCTCTGGGCGCGTAGCGCCCTTGGTTCTTGGACGGCGACTCGCGCTATCGGTGGTCAACCCGGAACACCAACCAGCCAACTCCTCTTCCAGACCCGTCGGCGGGTGCGGCGCAACCAAGCGCCAATCAGCGGAACGCCGCTGCCGGTGGTCAGGCTCAATCCGCCCGGTATCGCCGCTTGGGCGCGTTTCGCGGCTGGCTTGCCTGCAATAAGCCTTCCGGCCTATCTCATCCCCGACGGGCCACCTCCGATCCTTCCGCCAATCCAGCGGCAGGCCGACGATCCTAGCCACCTCGTAGACCAATTCCTCGGCAGCGCATCGCCCGCCGCCCAACAACTCGCTGGCCTGCTTGCGATGGCAGCGCCCCTCACCCTTACGGTTGCGCGCCTTGTCCAAGAGGCGCTACTACCCAAGTCCCACCAAGTCCATTTGGCCGAAGTTTGGCTGAGTCGGCTGCTGCGGCGCAGCGTAGGTACCTTGGTGGCGAGTAGTGATCGTGAGGATCAGATCTACGATTTTCATCCCGGTGTACGTGAACAACTGCGTGCCATTGTGCCAATTCACGATGCCATGGCCGTATTACGCCGCGTCTCGGCCTATATCGGGGCGCGCCTGGGTCAGCCACACGATTTCCGCGCTTGGCTTAACGATGGCACACCCTTCGCCGAAGATGATCCGCGCCGCCCTTTCGCTGCCGTGGCCGCCGCAACGTTGTATGACTTAGGGGGCAACTATCGTGAACTAGCAGGCCGCCTGGCCCGTGCTGGGGGGTTGCAGTTAGACGATTCATCCGAATCCGTGTCGCAGTCGCCAGCGCCAGAGCCAACCCTTCCGCCCCTCCTGAGCGATCCGGTCGAACGCTACCAGCGCGGTGAACTGGTACGCAGCAATGGTCTGGCCGAAGTCTATAGCGCGTTCGATCGTCTGCTTGAGCGTCCGGTCGAACTCGAGATCATGCGTCCAGAGTTGGTCGCCAATGAAGCCCTCGTGCAACGCTTCAGGACTACCGCCAGTGCGACCAGCTTCTGGCCAAATAGAGGAATTCCGCTGGTCTATGAGTTTGGCTGGTATGGCGAGTCCCCCTACTTCAGCAGCGAGCCGCTCGGTGGACGCACGCTACGCCAAGAGTTGACCACGCGTGGTCGCTACCGTTGGCATGAGATGGTAGCGATTATTGAGGAGCTAACGGCAACCCTTAGGGAGTCGATCTTCAATTACCGCATCGGCCACGGTGCGCTCAGCCTCGATTGTATCGTCCGCCATCCCGATGGCCGTTGGATGTTCACCGGCTTTCTTGGTGGCCTCCTGCCCAACGAACAGGCGAGTGACGATTGGTTGAGCTACTACCCCGAAGCGGCACCCTATCGTGCGCCCGCCCTCTGGCAAGGGCCAACGCTGAACCCATCAGTTGATGCCTACGCCCTCCTCTGCATTGCCTATGAGTTGGTGATTGGCCGGCCACTTGTCAGCGGTAGCCTTGCCGCGCAGCGCATCAGCCATTTGCAGGGGCTACATGTGAGTACCTTGTCAAGCGATGCGCCTGCCAAAGCTCAGGCCGTCTTTCATATGTTGTTTGAGCATGTGGGACGATTTAGTAGCTGGGTTTTTGTTGTGCTTTCAGATTTTCTAAAGAACCCCAACCTTGTTGATACTGAAAAACCAAAAGATATAACAGCGGATTATGTCTCCGAAAATCTTTTATGGTCTACATCGTTGATCGGAAAACAACGAGACTATACTTTTGAAATAATTGAATTAGCAACCCATTCTAGGTATCTCTATGGCAAAGATTCAAATCTTGGCAGATGGATTTATCGTTATCATATTGACAGCTCTTCTCATAATCAAGAGCACAACGAGCTATTGGCTCTGGCTCGGAAGTTAGCGACAACGCAGCATCCAGCGATCGCCCAGTTGTACACGCTTGAACAGTCTGCGGAGCGTTGGCAGTTCATCTTTGCCGCCTATGATCATGTCAATATTCCTCCTGCCAATGTGTTGCAACGGGCGTTCGCCGCTGAGCCAGAGGTACGTTACCCCAGTATGCTAACCTTGGATCATGCGATCCAATGGGCTATCACCCCAGTCCACGATCGTACTATGGAGTACCAGCCACCAGCCGATCACACTCAGGATTTTCAACTACTGCGCCGCGAGCAACTCGATCCGCTCGCCTTGAAAGTTGGTAGCGAGATCAGCTTGGCCAAGGAGAGTACGGAAATTTTGTTGCCCGGCTTTAGCAGCGATCAGGTGCAGGTGCTGAGCGCAGGACAACGCAGCCTGCCAACAGACAAACCGGTCGAGGTGGTGCAGTTGGCTCTGCCCACCACTGGACCACTTCAGGTGCGGGCCAGACCGCTCCAGACGGAGGGCTTGGGTACGCGCCTTGGTCAATTACTGGGCTTTGGACGGGCACAGATACCTCTCGCGGGTTACCAACTCGGCTCACTGATCGCCCACGGAGGCTTTGCCAAGGTCTATCAAGCGCGTGATACTCATCAGCGGCGCACCGTCGCCATCAAGGTCTACCCAAGCAACTCTGCCATTGCCCGCATCGAAGCATTGATCCTGCGGTCGCTCCAAGGTACGGGGGTGATACCCTTCTATGGCTATGGCGAAGACCAGCAGCAGGCGTGGCTGGTGTTGGAACTGCTCAACGGCCCGACACTACGCGACTACCTTGCCAGTGCCGATGCACAGCCCTGGCAGCGGGCGCTGCAGTTGCTCAGCAGTATTGGGGCAACCCTCACCCGCATGCACCAGGCTGGCTATCTCCATGGCGACCTCAAGCCGGAAAACATCGGGCTGAATACCCGCCACGAGCCGCTGCTCTTCGATTTTAGCCATAGCCGCTACATCGGCCAGGGGGTTGCTGAACGCCACCTTTGGCAGATCATGCTGGGCAATGATGCCGTGGCGAAAAGTCGCTTTGCGGCTGGCACGCTTAACTACAGCGCACCAGAGGTGATGCGCGGTGAACCAGCCACTCCATCGAGCGATCTCTATGCACTGGCGTGCATCTGCGAGCAGTTCGTGACCGCTTGGCCAACAACAACCAACGAGTCAGAGCCACCCATCACCGTGCCTCACACGGAGCAGCGGGTGCCGCGCCCCTGGATCGTACCCGTTCCTGAGGGGCTGAACGTGGTCTTAAGCAGAGCCTGGGCCAACGATCCAGATGATCGCTACCCCAGCGTGAGTGCGTTCATTCAGGCTTTGCAGGAGTTGCCACGCCCAACCCCGACAAAGACAGATCCGGTGCGGCAGCTACGCGCAAGGATTCCCCCGGAAAAAACAGAGCCGGTATATCCGGTGCGGCAGCTACGCGTGACAATTCTGCAAACGCCCGCTCCCGGCCAGCAGGGCAAGAGCTACCGCCTCGACGCGGCACAAGCACCTTGGGTGATTGGGCGCAACGAGAGTTGTTACCTCACCATTGATGATAGCGAGATGTCGAAGAGCCACGCACAACTTGCCATGGTTGACAACGTTCTCCATATCACCGATTTGAGCAGCGGCGGCACCTTCATCAATGAGCAGCGTCTAACGAAGAACCAGCGCATGCCCTTGACACTGCCTACTGTTATTCGCTTAGGACATAATACGACGATTAGAATTGATTACTTATAAGATATGTAAATTGTTTCCAAATGATTATTTATTTCACATTACATTTCGGTTGCGTTTAGAACATCTTTATGTCTAATGCTAATATCAAATTATTCAGTATCCAATATCCATGCCTAAGGAAGGATAATCCGCTCACTCAGCCGCTCGGCACACACCACCGCTTCAGCGGGCGGGTTAGCCGCCGCTGCCGCCTGGCGACAAAGTTCTAAGGCACGGCGCAGAGCGTCTATCTGTTCGTCTTGCGCTGCGCCCGGATCATCTTCATAGAGCTTGGCAGTGGTGAGCAGCACGTCATTGTAAAGGGGCTGCAAGCCAGGATAGTCGGCACGCTGCTCGTTGATGCGGCTAAGGGTCTCTACCAACTGCTCGGCGCTACTGCGCAACTCGGTGGGACGCGCACTCGCTGCCAAGGCGGTGTTAAGCTGCTCAAAGCTCCGCGCCCCTGCAATGATCATACCCGCTAGATCACGCTCTTGCATCAAGGCTGAACGGGTCGGCCCCGCAAGGGGTGCAATGATCACCCCATCACTAAGACGGTCGTAGGCGATACTTAGTGTACGCAGATCGCCACTACTCCCTTCGATGGTTGAACGCCCCCACGCCAAGTAGACGCTGGCCAACTGCTCTTGAAGTGTCCTCACATCAGGCGCATAACGCGGGTTATTCTTATGCCGATAATTGAGCAGAAGCGGACGCAATATACCCACCGCCGCCGCGTAGCGCCCCTCCAGCACCAGGCTTGTTGCTTCATGCGCTTCAGGCAGGCTCAATGGCGAGATGAAGTCGGGTACAAGGGTACTGGTCGGCCCTGCTGTGGGCGCAGCAGCCATCGGAGTGATGGTTGGGCGCGGTTCTTCAATCACGGCTACCGAACTAGCCCCGCAAGCGGTTATGAATAGCGGGATCGTAAGCGCAATAATAATGCGTCCGATGAGGCGGGAAATAGACATAGTGAATTCTTCAAGGGGTTGGCGATGCTGTTACTAAAGTTTCTCAGATAACGGTTTTGAGACTTCTAGGATGGCTGGAGGGGTTTTCGGGGAGCCCGAATCCCTCCCCGTCAATACTACCTAGCGTGCCGGGGTTGATGTTGATCTAGGCATCAATGTGGGCGATGGCGCTGGCAAAGGCGTTGCTGTGGGAAGAGGGGTGATGGTAGCGATAGGGCGGGTGGTGGTAGGTGGAGATGGGGCACTCAAGGTCGGAGCCCAGGTCAGCATCAAGCCGAGTACCAGCATGAAGAGGGTGATGGTTGCGGCGAGGCTCTGCATAATGGCACGCTGATCGAAGCGGCCCCGCAAGCGGGCGGGTTGGCGTGCCTCGGGGGTGGCTTCGAGGCGGGCTTGGAACTGGCCAAGATCGGGCCAGCGGTGGGCATCATGACTCACCGTGTCGCTCACCAGTTGGAGCAGTTCTGGCGAGAGATCGGGGCGCTGCTGCTTGAGCGAGGGGAGCGGCAGAGGTATACCCGTCTCCTGATCGATGCTGGGGTTGGGCAACTGACCTGCGAGCATCTCATAGAGCACAACGCCCAGACTATAGACGTCAATCGCGGGATCAATTCCTATTGAGGGCTCAATGTTCCTTGAACGGTTGATGCGCTGCGGGGGCAGGTAGATCAGCTTGCCGATCAGGCTACGCAGGCGCGGATGGGCGGGCGCGTCGGCGGCAGCGAGATCAATGAGGACACATTCGGGTGGCTGGGGGCGGAAGAAGGAGGGGCGCTGTAGTAGGACGATATTGCTCGGTGAAATATCGTGGTGGACGAGGCCAACTCGTTCGTGCAGGAAGCGCAGCGCAGCACAGAGTTGCAAGGTGATGGCAACGGCACTACTCGCGGGGAGGGGGCGGTGCTGCTGTTCACGCAGGATGCTATCGAGGGCGCCGCCGGGCAGGTAGGGCAGGGCGATAAACTCTAGGGAGCGCCCCTTGGTGTCGCGGTATTTGCTCTTCCAGATGCCATCGAGTCCCCGTTGCCGTTCAGCCGAGTTGCGCAACTCCGAAGAGTGAAAGAGGCTGATGAGATGGGGCGGTTGCTCGCCCTGATGCAGTGCACTGCGTACCTTGAGCAGGTAGGTATGCTCATCAATGAGCGCATCCTGCTTGCCCGGATTGACGACCTTCAGGACGCAGATGCCAGCGGCAGCGATGCGGGCAGGCGTCGCACCGAGCCAGTGCAACTGCCAGAGCAGTCGCGTGGCGGGGGGCTGTTGCGGGCGCGCAATGCGGGCGAGGTAGACGGTGGCTTGACCGCCCTCTTTGATCATCTCTAGAATCTCAAAGTGGCCAAGTCGTTCGCCCATCGCTAAGCGCGGAGGGGTTGAGGGGTTGCTCATTAGACATCCTCCTTCACCACGCGCAGCTTGACCCCACGGCTGAGCCAGAAGACGTCGTTATCCCTGAGAATATGGTGACTATTGGCGAGAAGTTCACGCTGATCGTTGCCCACAAAGGTGCCGTTGCGGCTCGCGCCAGCAACCAACTCAATGCCATTGTGGAGCAGGCTGAGGCGCGCATGTCCACCTTTGGTAACAAGAGGGCTGGCCATGAGGAATTCGGGGGGATGTTCGCTAGGCGATGAGCGACCAATATTGAAGTGGCGCCCCTCATTGAGTTCAAAGCGTTTGCCCCTATCATCATCGCCCTCGATCACCTCAACGAACCAGCGCTTGTCAAAGCGTTTGGTCGGAATACCCGTAGGTTGGTACTCCTGCGGAGCATCAGCGGGCGGCTGGTACTGCATGGTAAGGTCGCCCTGAGCACCATGCTCAACCGTGGGCGGATCGCCCTTTGTAAATATCGGGACGACCCGCCTCTGACGTGGGCGCATGAAGCCAGAGATGGCGAGGCCACCCAGGGCAACGACAATCAGCACCACCCACCAATAACTCATGGCGGTTTCGAGGAGGGTAGGCGGCGGCGGGGGCGAGAAGACGGTCATGGGGATGGTGTTTGTGCTGCGGCTATGGTTGCCATTCGTGTCAAATGCGGCAGCACTGAGAACATAGTCGCCGGGAGGGAACTGCTGCTGGAATGTCGCATCATAGGCCTCAAGGCGGAAGATAAACTCCGGCCCTTCGGTCACGGTGGCTAAGGGCATGTCGCTGAGGAAATACTCGACCCGCTCCAGTTCGGCTTGCTGGAAGGAGGTATTAATGGCGATGCGTACTTCGTCTTGGAAGCTGCGTGTGTCAACAATCACGTCGAAGCGCGGGGGGATCTCACCGGGATCGAAGCTCACGCTGTCACTGGCGCCATCAGCACTGACGGCAATGGTTGCTTCGCCCGAAGGAACGTCACTGGCGCTCAAGGTGAGGTTGTACTGGTTGGCCAAGTTGCCCAGCGCCGTGAATTGCGCCTCAATCTCGCGGCGCGTCGTTTCATCAAGCGGCTCGATTCCGACGCCGATGAAGGTGCCGTTGAGGTCTTCCTCAGCCAACTGGCGTAAACTGCCGGGGCCAGCGGGAAATTCGTTGTATTCGCCCTCGTTATCAGAACCAAAGCCGATGACGAGTAGGCGCACGGGCCGCCCGGCGGCGCGCAGTTCGTCCAACTGCTGCCGTAGGGCTCCCACTTCGGTGGGGCTTGGTTCGCCCGCTGCGAAGAGCACCAGCGCGAGCGGCATGGTGGGATCAGCAGCAACTAGCTGTTCAACACCCGCTAGAAGCGCCTCAACCAGTGGATAGTTGTCCCCGCCGTTGGCGGCAGGCTCGAAGATGAGGGCGCTGTTGCCGCGGTTGAGCGTATTGCTGACTGCACCGAGATCATAGGTGAGCGCATGGGCTACTTGCACAGTGCTGTCAAAGGTGATCAGGCTGGCATAGTGACCGGCAGTGCGCAGTTGGTCGGTGAGCGCCTTGATGCGCGGCAGCATGTCATCGAAGCGACGACTGAAGCCGGTGCCGCGATCACTCATGCGGCTACTCAGGTCGCTTACCATCACTACGGCCACTTGGCGGCGGGTGGGGACGACACTGATCCCTTCGACGGGGGCGCCATTGATCGTCACCGCAAACGCGGACGGAGCAGGCAATGGGTTGCCGGAGGTGTCGCTCACATTGACGGCCAGTTGCAGGGTTGGAAACTGGCTGGTGTCAATATCGGCAATGCGGAGCTGCGGCGTGCCGGCTTGGGCACCAAGGGTGGTCGGCATGAGCAGGACGGTCAACAGGGCAAGGAGGGCGAGCAGATGGATCTTAGCACGCATAGTGTACCCGCGTCTTCAACTTGGAGAGCATTGGTTCATGCTATTTGTACCGAATTGGACGAAAAGACTCTTGTGGATGGAGTATACCCGAAACTCCATCCTCTCTATGTTGCGTGGTGGCGGCGAAGCCGCCACCACGCAACATAGAGAGTTTTACGGGGCGGCGAAGCCGACCCCGCCTCTCCCGCCAGAAGGCATGCCTAGATACGCATGAATACCCGTTCAGCAAAAAAATGGTACAATCGCCCCATGTCGTCCAAATTTTCTTCTTCATCAGATGCCCACCGTGTCGAGCTTGTTGTTGCTGCAGGGCTTGAAGATCTCGCCCGCGACGAGGTGCGGCGTTTAGGGCGCACGGTGCGCTTGGTGCCTCCTGCCGATGCGGGGGTGTTGCCCATCAACTACAGTGGCGCGTGGCGCGATCTGTTGGATCTGCGTTTGGTCACTTCGGTCTATTTGGTGCGCAGTTTCGCCGTGCCGCGCCCACGGGCGCTCTTGGGTGACCAGCATCTGCGGGCGATCCAGCAGCTCGCGACGATGGCGCTGAAGTTGCATGCGCCGGGCAGTTTCCAGAGCCTCTTTTTGAGTGCGGCGGGGGCCGATTCGGCGGTGCTGAAGCGGCTGAAGGAGACGTTAGCGGCGCAACTGGGTTTGACGGTAGGCCGCGAGGATGGCGATCTGCTCTTGCGGCTGCGTCGGGGGGAGCATGGAACGTGGGAGGTGCTGGTGCGCCTGACGCCCCGCCCGCTGGCCACGCGCCCCTGGCGCGTCTGCAATCGCGAAGGGGCGCTCAATGGGCCGGTGGCCTGCGCGATGGCGCTGCTGACGCGGCCCAGCGCCACCGACCGCTACTTGAATCTTGGCTGCGGCTCTGGTTCACTGCTGATCGAACGGTTGCTGCTTGGCCCGGCGCAACGCGCCATCGGCTGCGACATCAGCGGCGCGGCGCGGGCCTGCGCCACGCAGAACCTCACGGCGGCGGGGTTGGCGGGACGCTACGAATTGAGCAACTGGGACGTCCGCAAATT
>RSAS01000366.1 GCA_003934145.1 Candidatus Viridilinea halotolerans
ATGATGGACCCAAGAATCTAGACACTCAGACGGCTAAGGTTCCGTACAATAGGATCATGAAAAAGTCTTACACCACCACGTTCAAGGCCCAGGTCGTCCTGGAGCTCTTGAAAGAGACCAAGACCCTCAACCAGCTTGCTGCCGAGCATGGGGTTGCGCCGACGGTGATCCGGGAATGGAAGCAGGCTGCGCTCACGGGCTTGCCCGACCTCTTTGATTGGAATAGCGATCAGGGCAGTCACTACACGAGTCCGTAACTCACGAGCAAATTGGAGGCCGCCGGAGCAAAGATCAGCATGGATGGGCGTGGTCGCGCTCACGGCAACATCTTCACCGAACGGCTCTGGCGCTCATTGAAATACGAGGAGGTCTATCTTCGCGAGTATGCCAACCCGCGTGAGGCACGCATGGGGATCGCTCAATACATGCACTTTTACAACCACGATCGTGAACACCTTCTTTGCCACCGATTGGCTTATCCCAGGTGAACTCTTGGTGCGCCACCGCAATCTCAAGGCCGGGTGCCTCACAAAGAATCCTCTGGCTCAACTTCGTGACTGTCGCACGGGCCAGTTCGCATGTACGAAAGAGGATCAGCACATTCCCCCCGCCACAGAGGATCACCTCCGCATCGAGCGTCGCATCCTCTTCCAAAAAGCGTTGTGCATCAATCGTGAGCGCATTGCGTTCCCCTTGCAAATTATGGCGACCCACAGGCAGCGCCTCACGCAGCCACGCTGTCGTCGCCTGATGCACCAACTGCGAGGCACCCACATTCTCAGCGAGGCGGTTGCTGCCAAAGATGTAGTGCTGGATGCCCGTCACATCAATCACGGTCAGGGTATATTTTGCTTCCATCTTGTCTCCTAAATTTCATTGCCGCAACAGAATGCAGAGAAGCGCAACAAAGCTGCGGTATCTTCGCCCCTCTCCCACAACGTGGGAGAGGGGTAGGGGGTGAGGGCCATCCTTGGTCACCCAAAGCCCGATTAGCTGAAAGGCCCAAGCCCTCCCGTGGGGAGGATTTTGGGAGGGCCAAGCCCTCCCAAGCCCTCCCGTGGGGCTATGCGTCGATCCAAGTGGCAAGGCGCTCCTTGAGATAGGGCAGATCGGCACGGCCAAAGACTTGGAGACGCTTGCCGAGTACGTCTACAATCTCCTTCTCCAGATCTGATGGAGATTGGTGGCAGCAAACGAGACAGACACTGGCTTCTGCACCGCCAATCTGTTCAGCGCGGATGGCGGCTTCGAGCAGTTTCGACTTGCAGATTCCTTTGTCATCCGAGGTGGTACAAGATACAACTCCCTGTTCGCTTATTTTTTTGATGGTTCGCAGAAATGGGGCAAAAGCCGCTGGTAGCAG
>RSAS01000173.1 GCA_003934145.1 Candidatus Viridilinea halotolerans
CGCTCGTAGTAGGCGCTTTAGCGCCGTTCAAGGGCTGCTTACGGGGCTAAAGCCCGGCGGGGCGCGGGGCTGCCGTTCCCGCAGAAGCCCCCCGCTCGACGGGGCGCGGGGCTGCCGCTCCGCACGAAGGGGTGCGCGCGGGAACCTGGTTCCCGCGCATACCCCCCTCGCCCGGCGGGGGCGTGGGGCGCAGCCCCACAAATTTCAGTCACACCCAAAGGCTATGAGGAAACCGAAACAACATGGACATCACCCCCGAAGAACGGCTCCGGCGCTGGCGGCTCGTCCTTGGCGGCGGGCAGGCCGATGGCACTGGCGTGACGCTCAGTGGCGAGAGTGTGGGCCTCGATCAGGCGCTGCAGGCGCTCTACGATGGCGAGCGCGGGGCGGGCTTGGGGGCCTCTGCGCCGAGTGTGGCGCGCTGGTTGGGCGATATTCGTACCTATTTTCCTACTGAGGTGGTGCAGGTGTTGCAGCGCGACGCCCTGGAACGGCTCAATCTGCGCCAGATGCTGCTGGAGCCGGAGTTGCTGCGTAGTGTGACGCCCGATGTGCATCTGGCGAGCACGCTTCTGAGCCTGAAGCACGTTATGCCGGCCCGCGCCAAGGCGACGGCCCGTTTGGTCGTGCAGCGCGTCGTTGATGATCTGACCAAGCGCCTTGCTGCGCCGCTGCGTCAGGCGGTCACGGGGAGCCTCAACCGTTCGACGCGCAACGTTCGCCCGCGCCACAACGAGATTGATTGGCACCGGACGATTCGCGCCAACCTGCGCCACTACCAGCCGCAGCAGCGCACGATCATTCCTGAACGACGCATCGGCTACGGACGGCGGCGCGGTTCCCTGCGCGACATCATTCTCTGCATAGACCAGAGCGGCTCTATGGCCGCCTCGGTTGTCTACAGTGGGATCTTTGGGGCCGTCCTCGCCTCACTGCCCGTCGTCACCACGCGTATGGTCGTCTTTGACACCGCCGTCGTCGATCTCACCGCCGACCTGCAAGATCCGGTAGATCTGCTCTTTGGCGTCCAGTTGGGCGGGGGCACCGACATCAACCAAGCGCTCGCCTATTGCCAGACGCTGGTGCGCCGTCCGCAGGAGACGATTCTGGTTTTGGTGAGCGATCTGTATGAAGGCGGGGATCGGACGGCGATGCTGCGCCGTGCGGCAGAATTGAGCAGCACGGGCGTGCAACTTGTGGTGCTACTCGCGCTCAGCGACAGCGGTGCACCCGCCTACGACCAGCACAACGCCGCAGCCCTCGCCGCGCTAGGTGCGCCCGCCTTCGCCTGCACCCCCGAGCGCTTCCCGGAGCTCATGGCTGCCGCAATTGCGCGCCAAGACTTGGGCCTCTGGGCGGCGGCCCAGGGGCTGGTGACGACGCGGGCGGGGTAGAATACGGGCCTGCAAACGTGTACGTTGCCGCAAAAGAGCGCAAAAAACGCAATAGCGCAAAAGGAACGCGGTTGCTCACGAAGCGCTTGTCATGCTGAGCGTGCCGAAGCCCTCGAGCGAAGCGAAGGGGAAGCATCTCTTTTCGACCGAAGAGAGACCCTTCGCTACGCCTTCGGCTCCGCTCAGGGTGACAAGGCGGCGCGATCCCACAGCGTGACGTTTGCTCTACCGCCAAAAAGCTGCGCGGCATTCCCCTCTCCCGTCACGCGGGAGAGGGAGGAGAGAGTGAGGGCCATTTATGGCATCCCAATCATCTATCCGTGGCTTCTAGAGTCAATGTTCTGTCCACTCCCCCTCTGACCACAAATTCAATTTCAGTCAAAACCAGACTCAGGCTCCGGCCTGGTGCGATCGCTTCCAATTCGACGGGGGCACTGAGACGAATGCGCTGTTCGCCGGCAGGAAGCAGAATGTGGAGCGTACGCGCCAGTGGCTTTTCATGAGCTGGTATCTGCCACTGGGCTAGCGGCCTGCCCTGAAATGTCATCTGCAACTCGCGGGGTTGTTGATAGCTTTCTAAATTCATACGTAACTCAATTCGATATGATTTCTGATCAGGATTGAACAACAAGAGATCGGCATGATTACCCATCCAGCGCCAACGCCGCCCCTCCTGCTGCTCTTCGGGATGCCAGCCGTTGCCAAAAAAAGCAAAGGGTTGGGGTTCAACTTCAGGCACCGCGTAGGCGGTCAGGGTTGCGTCACTATAGACGGGCGCTACGTCAGGGAGAATCTGGCTGAGCGCTTCGGCCACTAGCGGACGGCGTTCGGGATGAATCTGATCCCAATTGACGATCACTTGGCGAATTTGATAGTAGTTAAAGACGGCCAATGCCGTGCCGGAGGGATCGAGCAGTTGCTCGTGTTCGGGTTGAAGATGAAGGAAGGAGCGAATGCCGGGGGCGGCAAGCAGATCGTAAGCGGGGGTACGGGCGAGGTAGCCGCCGATAATGGGTGCGCCGTGGAGCATCTGTGCCTTCTGCGGCGCGATGCCCTTGTAGAGCGGCACAGGCACATGGAGCAGTGCGCCATCGGCAGGGCCAAGGGTAGCGTAGTAGGGATGCACGTCGGCGGCATAGAGTTGACATTGCATCGGCAGCAGTTCAAACAGCGCAAGCGCAAGAAGACCAAGCGCAACCAAGTGCTGCCTTTGGCCGACGCGGGCCAAAAGTTCACGCACCCCCAGCGCTACCAGCGGCACCAGCGCCAGCGTGGTGAGCATGGCAAAACGCATGGGGCGCAGGCCAAATGCGGCACCGGGCAGGGCCTGAACCAACTGGTAGGGCAAAGGAATACCCGTGCGCCACGTCGCCACCAGCAACTCCGGGCCGAGCGCAAAGAGCATGCCCACACCTGCGAGGATGCTCCAGCGCCAGGCGCGTGTGCGCGCCATCCCCAAACCTAAGGCGGCCAAGAGCAGAATCGTATAGCCAAGGGCCACATTCCAATCGCCGCTGAGTTGGTGCCACGCCGATCCCGCCGCACGGCCCACCGTTTGGCCCCAAAGCGGATGCAGGTAGCTAGGCAAAGCAAAATCCACCAGATTGGCGGAATAGGTGCGCAGATCTTCGGGATCAACTTCGTCAAGGCTGCGCTCGGCGGCGTAGAGGCTCCACATGCCGGGCAGCAGCGCCGGCGCGAGCAGCAGCAGCGCCACGCCGCCAATGATCGCCCACTGGCGCAGCGCCACCAGCCACGGGCGTTGCAGCCAGAGTAGGGCAAAAACGCCACTCCAGACGAGCATAAAGAGCAGGTAGTACCAACTGGTATAGCCAGTGAGCGCCAGCATTAGGCCGGACAGCAGGGCATCGCGCATGCGCCGTTCTTCGACGGCGCGCAACGCAAAGAGGGCATAAAAAGCGGGCCATTGCAGCGCAATCAGTTCCAATTGGCCATCGTAGAGCCGCGTCAGATGGAAGGGCGACCACGCAAAGGCCAAGCCGCCAATCAGGGCCGCAAAGGGGTGGCCTGTGATGCGCAGCGCCAGCAGGTAACCCGCCAAACCCGCCAGCACCAAGGCGAGCAGTACGGCGCTATTGTAGCCCGCCACCGGGCCAAAGGCGAGCGTAAGCGGCAGAACCAACATTCCATTACTCAGATTAAGCGGCTGCACATAGAGCAGTGCCCCATCGGGATGAAAGAGCAACGGCGTCACAAAGGGATTCTGGCCCGTCGTAAGCGCCTGGGCCGCCCACCAGAGGTGCCACACATTCTGCCAGCCATCCACATCGGCAATCGGGCCGCCCATGATCGCCGTCGCAAAATGGGGCAACACCGGCCCTAAGGTAATCAGGGCAAGCAAGAGGTAGAGGGCGGTGGCTGCAAAAAGCCATGTGCGTGCTGGGTGGTTTGTCATGGTCTGTCAACTACGTTTGTTTGTGTTCTACCGCAGAGAGCGCAGAGGCGCGCAGAGTCTTTTAAACGTAGTGCCGACTTTAGTCGGCTGAGGTTGCAGAAGGCCATGAGATGCCGACTAAAGTCGGCACTACCTATGGCGGCAGACGGTAAAGTGACTACGTTAGCATAAAAAATACCACACCTCTGTGTTCCTCTGCGTTCTCTGCGTTCTCTGCGATAAAAAACTGCGGCCTTCTCACCCCACCCGCACCAGCGCCACCTCAAACATGCCCACATACCAGCGGCGCTGAGCGCGATAGGCCAGCCGTTCTAAGCCAACGGTGCGCAGGGTTGCACGGATAGCACGGCGGTGCGCCTTGCGACTCACGAAGCACCCGGCTTGCAACTGCTCCTCGCGCATGTCGCGCACACGGAAGCCCAAACGCTCGCAGCGACGCACCAATTCACCATAGTGAAAATAGTGCATTGCAGAAAGGCGCTGCATATCACGGAAGGCCACCCCCGCCTTGGTGCGCCCACGGCGCGCAATCAGCGCCTCGGCGAGCGGGCGCGGCAGCCAGTTGATACCTGCCATGTGGTAATGGGGATCGATCCAGGCGCGCCGATTGATCGCCGTGAGCAGCACCACGCCCCCGGGTCGCACCGCCCGTGCCAGTTCGCTAAGGACTTGTTGCGGATCGCGCACATGCTCCAAGACATCCCAGGCGGTAATGGCATCAAACGTGGCGTTGGGCAGCGGCAACGCTTCACCCGCCGTGTTGAGAATCGGCAGCGCCAGGCCATGGCGGGCGGCGCGTAGCGCAATGATGCGGCAGTAGGCCGGATTATATTCCGCAGCCGTTACGTTGGCACCCGCGAGGGCCGCCGCAACGGCAAAACCGCCCATGCCCGCGCCCAGATCGAGCAGGCGCAGACCAGCCAGCGGCCCCGCCGCATCCTGCAGCATCCCCAGACGTTCAGCCTGATACTGCTCCTGCTTGATGCGCCGCTCGCGCCACGCGGCATAATCGCGCCGCCATGTCATATGTTGCAGCCAGGGTTCAATGGCCGCTTCGAGCGTTGTATGGGACATTAGCGTATCCTTAATGCTACGATGGCCAAACCCAATGCGCGCCCCCCCCCCGCCTCCTCCCGTGTCGTGGTCTGGAGAACGAAGCGCTGCTGGCCGGGGGGCAACCAGAGCGGCAGTTGGTAACTGCGTCGTTGCTGCGTAAGCGTCAAGCGCCCCAACAACGCGCCATCACGCCAAACTTCCAAGGGTTGCCCCTCTTCGCTTCCCGCTGCCACCACGTCTAGGATCACCAACTGCGCTTCAGCATAGGGGTTGACGATGTAGAGTTCACTCTGCGCGACTGTCCAACGCCACACATGGTTTGCGTCAGTTTCGCGGTCATGCCAACCCGCCCCTAAAAAGACAAAGGGTGCGCAGCGATCTTCGTGCAACGGCAGCGCGTAGGCCACACGCTGCCCATCAGCATACCAGGGTTGCGCCGCATCACCCCCCAGCCGATCAACCCATGCGTGCGCCACTTGCTGCTGCGCAGGCTGCAAAAGTGGTGTGTCAAGGACAACATAGCGCAACTGGTAGTAACACTGCATGCGCATCAGCGTCGCGCTATCCAGTGGAATAATATCCTCTTCCGACCAAGGCTGCATCAGCGCCAACTGCCGAGGCAACGGGCTATAGAGCAACGTCGGGTAGAAGGGTGCCCGTGCCACATAGCCCTGCAAGATCGGCTGGCCATGCACCATTTGGTTGATCAGCGTGCGGCTATCGGTGCCCGTCTCCAAGGGCAGATCAACCACCACCCCCGGTGCAGTAGCAATCTGCGCATAGACTGGCGCCTGCTCAAGGCGATTGGCCACCCGTGGCGCCGGCCAGAGTTCAAAGAGCGCCAGCAGGCTCACTATCCCCACGGCCCAATGGTAGTGAGGTGGCTTTAGCCGCTTCCGCAGTTCAGCCAACGCCAACGCGGCAAAGATCGCGGCAATAACGATCGTTAGCACGCCAAACAGGTTAGGACGACGGGCTGTGGCTAAGAAGGGCACAAGTTGGAGCAGGCGGTAGGGCATGGCGATGCCCGTCGCGTAACCCAACACATAGAGCGACGGCCCCAGCGCCAAGATCCAAGCCACCCCACCGACCACCAGCAAACGCCAATGTTCGCGCCTATACCAAAATGCGCCCAACAGTGCCAATGCTGCTAGTGTCCAACCCGCCGCCGTATAGGAGCCTTCCGTTACGCCATGGGGGGCCATCGCCACCAAAAATTCCTCCACGGGCACGCCCCAGAGCGGATGACGCGCCGCCGGAAAGAAGAAGCCCAAGGCGTCAGCCGCATAGGCTTGGGTGTAGATCGCCCAGATCGGGTTGGGCTCTTGCGCTAAGCCACTCGCCGGTGCCGCCCGCATGGCCAACAAGAGCGGCAGGCTCACCAAGAGAGCCAAGATCCCAAAACGCACGTAGCTCCCCAGCAGCGCCCATGGCCGCTGCGCCCCAATCAAGCTCAATGTTGCCCAAACGGCCCCAAACAGCACCGCCACCAGCGTCCAGTACCAGTCGGTGTAGAGTACCGCCGCAAAGGCAAGTGCCGCCAGCCCCACCCTGTGCCAACCCTGCCCCGCCCTGCGTGCGAGGGCGCAGCCCATACGCAGTACGTTTAGAGCTGCGCCCCTAAAACCCGCTGTTGGGGCTGCGCCCCAAATCCTCTTTTTGCTTCCGTTTTGGCGGCGAAGCCGCCAAAACGGAAGCAAATACGGTTCTTCGG
>RSAS01000445.1 GCA_003934145.1 Candidatus Viridilinea halotolerans
TCCGGCGGGGGTTTGGGGGCTCGGCCCCCAAGCGTCACCCTCCGGCGGGGGTTTGGGGGCGCAGCCCCCAAGCGCCACGTTCCGGCGGGGGTTTGGGGGCTTGGCCCCCAAAGCTACTCCAACCATATCCATCCACGGGAGTAAACCATATATGAGCTGCGTCACCACCCAAGATCGAGCGGTCGCCATCAACCCCACCCGCTCGTGTGCGCCCATCGGGGCGATGCTTGCCAACTACGGTATCCACGGGGCCATCACCATCAACCATGGCTCGCAAGGCTGCGCCACCTACCCGCGCCACCAGATGGCGCGCCACTTCCGTGAACCCGTTGAGGTTGCTACCACCTCGCTCACCGAGAAGACCACCGTCTACGGCGGTAAGAACAACCTGCTCGCCGCCCTCAAGAACATCTGGGAGCGCTTCAACCCGACTATGATCATGGTCTGCTCCACCTGTCTCTCCGAGACCATCGGTGACGACATTCCCGGCGTCATTGACGAGTTCAAAGAGAACAACCCCGACATCACCATTCCCATTCTTTCGGTCAAGACCCCCTCATACATCGGCAACCACACCACCGGCTTCGACAACTTCCTCAAGGAGATCGCCAACAACATCCCTGATCGGCGCAAAAAGAAGGGCGAGACCAACGGCAAGATCAACATCATCCCCGGCTGGGTCAACCCAGGCGACATCCGCGAGTTGAAGCACGTCATCCGCGAGATGGGCCTGCACGCCATCTGGCTCACCGACTACTCCGAGACGCTCGACGGCGGCTACTACGAGCCGCGCCCGCATTTTGCGCGTGGCGGCACCACCATCGAAGAGATTCAGAGTTCGTCCAAATCGATTGCCACCATCGCCCTACAGCGCTACGTCGGTGGCGAAGCGGCCCACATCTACGAGCGCCGCCACAACGTCCCCGCCCACATCCTACCCATGCCCATCGGCCTTGAGAATACGGACGCCTTTGTAGACACCCTCACCGCCATCACCGATCACGAGGTTCCCGAGACGCTCCAGGTCGAGCGCGCCCGCCTGCTCGACGCCCTGGTAGACACCCACATGTTCACTAGTGGGCTGCGCGTTGCGCTCTTCGGCGACCCCGATCTGATCGAAGGGCTCACCAGCCTTGTCGCCGAGATGGGCATGACCCCCGCCTACATTCTCACCGCCGCCGAGAGCAAGCCCTGGGCCGAGCACATGGTCGAGGTGACCGAAGAGTTGGGCGTCGAGAGCGAGATCATCATCAAAAGCGACCTGCACGAGCTACACAAGCGCATCAAAGCCAAGCCGGTTGATCTGATCATCGGCCACTCCAAAGGCAAGTTCATCGCCGATGCCGAGAACATCCCCC
>RSAS01000851.1 GCA_003934145.1 Candidatus Viridilinea halotolerans
AGCAGACCTGTGAGGTCTTATTTGAAACGTATTGGGGCATGGCCCCCGAAAAATCTCCCCTTCCAGCGGGGTTGTAGGGGCTACGAACCATCCCTAATAAAAAAAATGAGAAACAATATGGATCAACAGCCCCACAAAGCCCCCCACCACCGTCCCGTTAATGCGAATGAACTGCAAGTCACGCCCAAACTGAAGTTCAATCTTCCGCGAGACGTCTGAGGCCTCCCAACCCTTCACCGTCTGGGTCACAAAATCACCGGCGACACGGCCATAGCGCCCAACGATATAACGCGTCAGATCTTCGGCCCAACCATCAACCCGCTCGCGCCAATCGGGATCGCTTTCGAGCACATCACCCAAGTGGGCCAAACCACGGGCAATCGAGAGGCGCAGCGGCGAATTAGCCGCGCTACTCTGTTGCAAGATACCCCCCTTGAGATCCTGCCAAAGATTGCCTGCCATTTCGCGCAGGATGGGATGGTTCAACACCTCCTGCTTCAACTCCTCGCCGCGTGCACGCACATCGGGATCATACTGCAAGTTCGCGATCCAGCCCTCCAGCGTCTGCGTAAATTGGGCATAGAGCGGGTGATTGGGATTCTCACTCAGCTCCGCGAGCAGCTTACGCACCCCATCGAGCAAGCGTTCATAGATCTTCTTCTCAACAATCCGCGGCATCCAAGCGGGCAATTCGCCCGCGATGCGCTTACGAATCAACGCTTGATTCTCCTCAATCCAGTCGGTAGCCACGCGCGCCAACTGGAGCAACACATCGCGCTGGCGCTGTTCGACCACCACGACGCCGAGCAAGCGGGCCACCAACGTAGTGGCGGGGATGGCCCGCATCCGGTCATCAAGCGTGCGCTGCAACAGCGCCCCCACCTCGTCGTCATTCGCTACCCGCAACAAGCCCACGAGGCCCTCGGCGGCAAGATCGGCCACTTGGGCGCTGCGTTGCGGGTTGCGCAACCAGCGCGCCAGGCGCCCCGCCATATCCTGATTACGCAGACGGGCGACAATCTTATCGGGATCAAGAAAATTGCGCTCAATAAAGCCGCCAAAGCTCTCGGCAATCGAATCTTTGCGGCGCGGCACAATCGCGGTATGGGGAATCGGCAGGCCCAACGGATGGCGAAAGAGCGCCGTCACGGCGAACCAGTCGGCAATCGCGCCCACCATCGCCGCTTCGGCAAAGGCGCGTACAAAGCCAACCCACGGGGCAACATCATGGAAGTAGGAGGTGATTGCAAAGGTTAACGCCATCGCCACGAGCAAGCCGGTAGCGATGCGTTGCATGCGTTGCAGTTGTTGTATGCGTTGCGTTTCGTTCATAGGTGTGCCTTGCGGCGCTTTACTTAGACCCGCTAGGGGGATTTTTCGGGGGCTGCGCCCCCAACCCCCCGCACGGCAGAAGGATCTTGCGGGGGCGCAGCCCCCAAACCCCCGCACGGCAGAAGGATCTTGCCGCCCCACAGAGTATAGCACGCTGCGTCGTTGGTGCCGCGTCAAAGTTGATGACCGTTACCCCTTGGGGACTATCCCCGCTTCTTGCTCCGGGGGCCAGCCGAGCAGTTGACCGCGGCAGAGGTGCGCCATGGGCCAATACCTTTCAAATAAGGGAGAGCATAGACCTCATCGAACAGGAGGAGCGTGGTATGACCGCTTTTGTAACCAGTATCGAACGGCTTGCCTACAGGGGCAGCGCGAAGGGTGGGATGTGCCCGTACTCGATGCGTCTGCCTATGTTCAGGGCGAGCGTAACATGGTACTGCGCCAGTTGAAGCGCAAGTTCGGGACGCTCAGCGCGGCATTGGCGGCACAGGTTATCGCCTTGCCTCCTTTGCTGTTGGCACCGTTGAGTGAGGCGCTTTTGGATTTCACGACATCACGGATGGCGCAAATTGTCCACCAACGCCTCCACCTCCGGTGGTGGCGGCGGGCTGATCAGGCTGATGAACCAGGTCATGAAAAAATTGACCGGCGCCCCAAAGATGCCCGCTGCCGTGCTGCCAATCCCCCAGAGTGCCCGCT
Source organism: Candidatus Viridilinea halotolerans (assembly GCA_003934145.1). Classification (GTDB taxonomy): domain Bacteria; phylum Chloroflexota; class Chloroflexia; order Chloroflexales; family Chloroflexaceae; genus Viridilinea; species Viridilinea halotolerans. The sequence goes on from RSAS01000851.1 coordinate 2,032, forward strand.
CTGGAAAGAGGTAGGTTACCCCCATGTAGCTCACCGTCACCGCGAGGCCGCTGAGCATGCCCACGGCTGCGCCCTGACTCGTCGCACCTTTCCAGAAGATGCCCAGCACCAAGATGGGGAAGAAGGTCGCTGCGGCCAGCGAGAAGGCCCAAGCTACCATTTGCACAATGATGGCGAGGCGCTGAAGCGCGGCGATGGTCGCCAAGATCGCTGCCCCCAAAATGATCGCCCGCCCCAGCCAGAGCCGCTCGCGTACGGTCGCTCGGGGGTTCAACGCACGGTGGTAGATGTCGTGCGCACAGGCCGAGGCGATCACCATCAGCAGCCCGTCGGCGGTCGAGAGCGCCGCCGCCATGCCGCCTGCCGCCACCAGCGCCACCACCGTCGTCGGCAGGTTGGCAATTTCGGGCATCGCCAGCACAATCAGATCTTGGTCGATCTGTAGTTCGTTGTACTGCAAGATGCCATCGCCGTTGCCACCCAACTCCGGGGCATCCGCAATCGCCAGTAGCCCCGTCTGCTCCCAGTTGCTCGCCCAGTTGGGCAACTCTGCGACTGGCCGTCCTACCACATTTTGCAGAATCTCCCAGCGCGAGAAGGCGGCGTAGGCCGGCGCGGTGAGGTAGAGGATGCAGATCCAGACCAGCGCCCAGACGACACTGCTCCGGCTGGCATGCACCGTCGGCACGGTGTAGAAGCGCACCAGAATGTGGGGCATGCCCGCCGTGCCCACCATCAGACAGAGCGCGAGCGCAATGTAGTTCAGCGCCGTCCAGTCGTTGAAGGGCTCAATGTAGCTTGACGTAATTCCCTGGGCCGTTTCCAGTTCGACCACATGGCGCAACGCTTCGCCATACATTAGTTGCGGCAGCGGCACACCCGTCAGCGTCAGCGCTAGCCATGTCACCGGCACAAGGTAGGCAAAGACCATAATGATCCCCTGCACGCCTTGCGTCCAGGTGATCGCCCGCATGCCGCCGAGGAAGGAGCAGAGCAGCACCGCCGAAAGACCGACTACTACGCCAAGCAGGTAGTTGATGCCTAGGAAGCGGCTCATAATGATGCCAATCCCGGTCACCTGCGCCGTCAGGTAGGTAAAGCTGATAATGATGCTCATGGCCGCGCTGAGTACCCGCGTCCCTGCACCCGGGTAGCGCGCCCCAATGAAATCGGGAATGGTAAACTGGCCAAACTTGCGCAGGTAGGGGGCCAAGAGCAGCACCAACAGCACAAAGCCGCCCGTCCAGCCGGTAATGTAGACCAACCCCTCAAAGCCGAGCAGAAAGAGCGCCCCGGCCATGCTGATGAACGAAGCGGCGCTCATCCAGTCCGAGCCGGTAGCCAAGCCGTTGAGCATAGCGGGCACGCGCCGTCCGGCCACATAATACTCATCAAGTTGCTCGGTGCGCGTGCGCAGGCCAATCACCGCATAGACGCCAATCGTCAGCAGCAGAAAGCTCCAGCTAATCAGTGCCGGCGGCAGGGCAAAATTCGCTTCCAACAGGCCCAACCCGCCTACCAATACGATCAGCAGCAGCGTAAAGCCCGCGTAGCCGCGCTGCAGCCGTTGGCGCTGGCTGCGTTGCGCCGTGTCTTCCGTTAGCTCCAGCCCATAGGATCGATCTAGGCGGCGCATCGCCCAAGTATAGATCAGGCTCAAGACCAGAAAGATGATCACCATCCCCTGGCTCTGCATGTAGTAACCCAAGGGAAAGCCGGTCAGCACCGTGAACTGGTTGAGCGCCGGGGCGAAGATGACCGACAGCGTGAAACTGAGCAGCCAGATCAGCAGCAGCGGGGCGATCAGACGCAGGTTGCTGCGCCAATAGCCCCGCAGCCAAATCGGGGCTTGGTAGCCCGTTGGCACCGGCGAACTGCTCGGTGCTTCTTCCAATGGTGGCGCGGCTGTTTCGTATTCTACCGCCGCTGTCGGCGCTGGTGGTGGCGGCACCGGGGCCAAACGCGCGGCATCGCGCTGCTCATCGTAACGCTCGACGGTACGCTCCATCGGTGGAAAGACGCGATCCAGCAGCCAGAGTGCTAGTGCCAACGCGCCGCCAACCAGCAGAACCAGTTGCAGCAGACCCCACAAGATCGCCCAGTTCATACCAATTCCTGTCGGAAAAGCAGCAGAAGCAATGGCGCCCAAGCCGATTGGGACGCCATTGCTTCTGCTCATCACTCGTCACTCGTCACTCGTCACTCGTCACTCGTGTCATGGCGCTTCAACCGCCGCAGGCGGCAGCGACACCCCCCCCACCGACTCAAACGCTCCCGGCGCAATAGGCAGCGTAAAGAAGAAGGTAGTGCCCTTCCCCTGCCCCTCGCTATGCGCCCATATCTCGCCCCCCTGGGCATAGATGAGGTGGCGTGCAATCGCCAAGCCAATCCCGCTGCCGCCACTCTGCCGCGCTCGCGATTTATCCACGCGGTAGAAGCGCTCAAAGACGTGGGGCAGATGTTCGGCACTAATGCCCACTCCGCTATCGCGTACCGCCACCTGCACCAATTGCTCGTTGTAGGCCGCCGTCACCCGCACCGTTCCCCCGGCGGGCGTGTAGCGGCAGGCATTCGAGAAGATATTGATCAGCACCTGATTCACGCGATCGGGATCGGCCCAGACCACCGGCAGTTGGCGCGGCAATAGCAGCCGCAACGTCACCTGATTGGCCGCAAGGAGCGGCTCAAATTGTGCTGCCACCTCTTCCAACACCCTATTCATTTCGGTGCAGCGCGCCACCACCGGCAGTTGGCCCGCCTCCACCCGCGAGAGCAACTCTAGATCCTCAATCAGCCGTTGCAGGCGATTCGTCTCTTGCAAAATCAAATTAAAGGTGGGCGGATTGGGTTTAATCACCCCATCGAGCAGCCCCTCCATATAGCCGCCAATTGTTGCCAGCGGCGTGCGCAATTCGTGGGTCACATCGGCCAACAGCGCCAAACGACGGCGTTCGGTCTGCTCAAGCGCATCGGCTAATTGATTGACACTCTGCGAAAGTTGCGCAACCTCATCATCACTCGAAATGCGCGTCCGTTCGCGGTAAAATCCCTCGGCCAGACGGCTGCTCACCAGCGAAAGTGTATGCAACGGCTCCACAATACGCCGCGAGACAAAGAGGCTCACCACAATCGCCGCGATCAGCGCCGCCAAGCCACTCACAAAGAGCGCCTGTTGCAGCACCGTTTCAAACTGTTGCAAGAGGGGCGGCTCCGCCATCCCCACCGCCGTCGGCGCCAGTGGCCCCGTCTCGGCCACCGCCGCGCCCAGCGTCAGCGGGGCGACATTCACCATCCCCACATGGGCCAAAAAATTGGCCGTCGCCATCAGCACCACACCCGCAATCACCACGATCACCAAGTGGGATAGAAAGAGCTTATAGCGTAATTGACGATACCACTTCATCCTCATCACGGGCCACCAACAAACTTGTAGCCCACGCCGCGCACCGTCTGCACCAGCGGCGCATCCGTTTGGCCGCCCTCTTCCAACTTGCGCCGCAGCGTCCCCACATGCACATCAACCACCCGATCAATGCCGGCGAAATCGGAGCCCCAGACGCGCTGCAGCAACTCTTCACGCGTAAAGACACGTCCCGGATAACTGGCGAGTGCATAGAGCAGATCAAACTCACGCGGCGTCAACTCAATCAGCGCACCGCGCCGCTTCACCTCACGCCGCTCAGGATCGATACGCAACGTCCCAAACTGCAACGGCGGACGCTCAACCATCTTCTCCATCTGTGTCCGCGAGCGGCGCAAAATCGCCTTCACCCGCGCCACCAGTTCACGCGGGCTAAACGGCTTGGTCAGATAATCATCCGCCCCCACCGAAAGCCCAATCAGCTTATCCACCTCATCGGTACGTGCCGTCAGCATCAAAACAAAGACCGAAGTCTCTTGATGCAAGCGGCGACACACCTCAACGCCATCAATGCCGGGCAGCATCACATCAAGGATCACCAAATCGGGCCGCACGGCACGCGCCAGACTCAACGCCGCCACCCCATCAAACGCACGATGCACCACAAACCCCTCGGCGCTCAGGTAGCTCGCTACCAGATCAACAATGGGTTGCTCATCGTCTACCACCAAAATTGTGGCTGCATCCATCGCAGCACCTCACGCAACATCGCGGATCAACCACCGTGCGGACTACTATACCATTCTTTCGTCTTTAGCGTGGGCGGTGCCAGCAAAACGTTACGCCACACCCATCGCGGGACAGCCGCCTGACAAACCCACCCGTTTCTGGTAGACTGCCCACCACGAATATCCATGAAACCTTTAGCGGCCTGGGAGCGAGGGCGTCCCGCCCTCGTAGCCCACACGAGAGCTGAAGCCCCTACTCCCAGCGTGGCAAACGGTAAAGCTCCTACGAACCATCCCTAACAAAAACGCTCTTTGTTCGGCAGTGGCGGCTTCGCCGCCACTGCCGAACAAAAAAGAGGGCCTGGGACGCAGCCCCAACCTCCCACCTTTAAGGGCGGACAGAAAACGTGTGCGCCCCCTTCTGGAATCGCATTGCAACG
>RSAS01000808.1 GCA_003934145.1 Candidatus Viridilinea halotolerans
GAGAGGGGGGAAGAGATCGAGATTCCTGGCGTTGCAATGCGATTCCAGAAGGGGACGCACACGTTTTCTGTCCGCCCTTAAACCCGAACCCCACCGGGGGTGACTTTGTGACGTAGCCCTACGAGGGTGGGGCTTTGCCCCAGACTCGCTTTTTTTATGGAAGTCTATTTTTATGCAAATGATCGATCTCCGCAGCGATACCGTGACCCTACCCAGCCCCGCGATGCGTGCAGCGCTGAGCCATGCCGCCGTGGGCGATGATGTTTATGGCGAAGACCCGACAGTGAATGAGCTTGAGGCGTTGGCAGCCGCCAAGGTGGGCAAGGCGGCGGCCCTTTTGGTGCCGAGTGGGACGATGGGCAACCTGATTGCGCTTTTGGCCCATGGCGCACGCGGGCAGCGTGTCGTCTGCGGCGACGAGAGTCATGTCTATCACTACGAGGCGGGCGGCGCATCCGCTTTGGGTGGCTTGGTTTACCATACGCTGCCCACCGCCCGCGATGGCACCTTGCCGCTCGATCGGGTGCGTGCTGCGCTGCAACCCGAAGATGACATTCATGGCACAGCGCCGGGGGTGTTTTGTTTGGAGAATACGCACAACCGCTGTGGCGGCACGGCGCTCACGCCGCAATATCTTGCGGATGCTCACGCGATTACGTGTGAAATGGGTGTGCCACTGCACCTCGACGGAGCGCGCATCTTCAATGCCGCGCTTGCCGTAGCCTCTCCGGTGGAGTATTTGACTGAGCACGTAGACACGGTGCAGTTCTGCCTCTCGAAGGGCCTAGCCGCCCCAGTGGGCTCGCTGCTCGCTGGGCCAACCCCCTTCATTGCCCGTGCGCTCCGGGTACGCAAGATGCTCGGCGGGGGCATGCGCCAAGCCGGGATCATCGCCGCAGCAGGGATTGTGGCGCTCAACACCATGGTCGAGCGTCTCGGCGAAGATCATGTCAATGCCTACTTGCTGGCCGCTGGCCTGGCCGAGATGCCAGCCATTCGCATTGAGCTTGATCGCGTGCATACCAACATTGTGCGCTTCCAACTCGCAGATGCGCAAGCGAGCGTCGGCGAGTTCTTGGCCCAATTGCGCGATCATGGCATCCTGATGGGCGGCATGGGCGGGCCAACCATTCGCGCCGTCACCCACTACGGCATCGATCGTGCGGCAATCGAACAGACGCTGGCGGCGGTGCAGGCGGTACTTGCCCCCAGCGGGTGACGAATAGGGATTTGTGCTCTAGGAAAGGGTGACAGGCTGTTGGGGTACTTAGAAGTTTCTGCTTCCCTAAGTTAGTGCGTGGAGGGCATGGCCCAATACCTTTCAAATAAGGGAGAGCATAGACCTCACAGGTCTTTG
>RSAS01000660.1 GCA_003934145.1 Candidatus Viridilinea halotolerans
GAGGGGGCGAAGATACTGAGATTCTTGGCGTTCCAATGCGGTTCCAGGGTGGGGGGCGTACAGATTTTCTGTCCGTCCATGAACCCCCGCCGGACGGGGGCGGCTTGCCCGATCAGTGGGGCTTCGGGCGGCAGCCCGAAAACGGCGGGGGTTCGGGGGCGGCGTAGCCGCCCCCGAACATTTCCCTCGTTCCGTTGTGGCGGCGCAGCCGCCACAACGGAACATAAAGAGGTACAATCATTCTACGGTATGAGCCACCCATGTCAATGTGATGAGCCAAACATCCCCGCTAAGCCCGATGAAGAATGCCGCGTTTGGCGCTATAGTTCTTCAGGTAATGTTAATGTTTTGGAACCTCCAGGATGGTGAGTGGGGGTTTTAGGGGAGGGCTTCGTCCTCCTCTAGCCCCTCCCCTTCAAGATTCTTTCTCGCCTCTCCGCCTCTCCGGTTCTCCGCCCCTCCAGGAGTCCCTTCATGGCCACCCACGCCGTCATCGAAACCAACCGCCTTACCCGCCGCTTTGGCAGCGTGACCGCTGTAGATCAGCTTGATCTGACGATTTATAGTGGTGAAATCTTTGGTCTACTTGGGCATAATGGATCGGGCAAGACCACGACGATTCGCCTGCTCAATGGGGTACTCACGCCGAGCATGGGTTCAGCGCGGGTGTTGGGTATGAATCCGCAGACCCAGGGCCCCGCTCTGCGCCAGCGCACTGGCGTCCTCACCGAGGTGCCCGCTCTTGAGGAGCGGCTCAGCGGGCGCGAGAATCTGGCCATGTACGCGCTGCTCTTTGGCGTCCCGCAGCACAAGGCGTGCGAGCGCGTTACCCTTTTGCTCGATATGTTTGACTTGGGCGACCGCGCCGACGATCTGGTCAGTGGCTACAGCAAGGGGATGCAGCAACGTCTTGCCCTGGCGCGTACGCTGCTGCACCAACCCGAGTTGCTCTTCCTTGATGAACCGACGAGCGGTCTTGATCCCGTTGCTATCCGTCAGGTTCATCAACTCATCACCCGTTTGAGTCGTGAGGAGGGACGTTCGATCCTGATCTGCACCCACAACCTGAGCGAAGCGCAGCAACTTTGCGACCGCGTAGCTATTCTCGATCACGGGCAGATTGTCGCCCTCGGCACGCCCGCCGCGCTCAGCCGCGAGTTCCAGCAGATCCAGCGTCTCGAGCTAGAGATTCACCCCGACGATCACAGCACCGCCCTGGCCTGTCTCGATCTCTATGGCGAATTGAGTACCGAAGTCGTGAGCGACGGGCGCATCATTGTCAGCGGCATCGAGCGCGACACCATTCCCTCCATCATCACCCGACTCAGCGCCGCCGGCGTACACATCTACCGTGTCAGCCCGTTGGAACCGTCGTTGGCCGATGTCTATTTTGCCCTGCACGAGTAGGGTGCTTGGGGGCGAACCAGGTTCGCCGCCATCAGATAAGACGGGTTTCTTGACGCAAAGGCGCAAGGGCGCAAGGTTTTGGGCGTAGGTATGCCAAACCTTTGCGGCTTTGCGGCTTTGCGTGAGCTTACTCGAAACGTATTGGGCCATGCGCCCTACGCATCCCGCGCCAGCAGATCTGTTTCGTTTTCGCGGCGCTGAATGACTTGGGCTTGACCGTCGGCGACGAGCAGCAGGGCGGGGCGCGGGGTGAGGTTGTAGTTGCTGGCCATGCTCAGGGTGTAGGCCCCACTGGTGGCTACGGCGAGCAGGTCACCGGGGGTGGCGGGCGGCAGGGATGCCCCGCGCAGCAAGACATCGCCCGCCTCACAGTAGCGCCCGGCCACATCCACCGGCGGCCCGGCGGGCGCGGCGGCATTGTTGGCGAGCATGGCGCTGTAACGCGCCCCGTAGAGCGCCGGGCGCAGGTTGTCGGCCATGCCGCCATCAACATGCAGGTATTGCACCGCCTCGCCTTCGCCATGCATTTTGCGCCCCATAACGCGGTAGAGGGCGACACCGGCACGCGCCACGATGGAGCGCCCCGGCTCGATGGTAAGGCGCGGCACGGGCAAATTGTGGGCGGCACAGCCGGTGCGCAACGTCTGCGCCAAGGCTGTCGCGTATTCCCCCAGATCGGGCTGGGGCTGATCGCTGGTGTAGGGCACCCCGAGACCACCGCCGGGGCTCAACTCGCGCACGGTGATCTGGTAGTTGGTGTGCAGGTAGGCCGCCGCCGCCACCAGCACCTTCAGGGTGGTGCGCAGGGGTTCCAAGGCAAAGATCTGCGAACCAATATGGGCATGCAGGCCGTCGAGGCGCAGGCTGGGGGTAGCCAGAATGTGTTTGGCGGCGGCATCCAGCGCAGTGAGTGATAGTCCAAACTTAGATCCACTTCCGCCTGTTGCGATATGGGCATGGGTATCCGCGTCAATGGACGGGGCCAAGCGCAAGAGGATGCCCTGGGGCTGCGGGCGTCCGGCACTGAGCGCCGCGAGGTGTGCCAGTTCGTCTAGGTTATCCACCACCACCGCGCCCACGCCCCAGTCGAGGGCACGCTGCAACTCCGCTTGGCTCTTGGCATTGCCGTGCATGTGGACGCGATCCATGGGCATGCCCGCCCGCTGCGCCACGAGCAACTCGGTGCCGGAGACGACATCAAGGCCCAGATCTTCTTGCGCCACGATTTTAGCAAGAGCAAGGTTGAGCAGCGCCTTGCTGGCGTAGTGGATGCCTACGGCCAAACCCGTCGCGTCAAAGGCGGCCCGATAGGTGCGCATCGCTCCGCGCAGCGTCGCCTCATCCAAAACATAGAGGGGGGTTCCGTGGGCTGCGGCCAACGCCACCGTATCACAGCCGCCGATATGGAGGTGGCCATTATGAATGGCGCTGGTGATGGGCCAGATCTGTTTTTGCATAAAGGGTGAAGATGTCTACGTAGGGCCGAAGCATGCGCCATAGCCTCATGGTGACGAAGCAATCATCGGGGGCGCATGCTTTGGCCCTACGCGGAATGGCAAAAAAACGCTCTATCTTAGAGAAGCGGAAGAGGAGAACGACATTTGACGGCGGTATGGTATCATCAATTCTACCGAAAGACCGCCCGTTTGCAAATGTCTCTGCACCTCTCACGCCATAAAGCTCTCTTATCCTCTCCCCTTCCAGATTATAGTATGTCTAGTGTGGCCTACAAGTTCACCCTACTCATTCTGTTCAGCCTGCTCGCGCTGACGCCGGTGCGCAGTGCGCCGGGGCAGCAGTCGGGGCGCTACATCGTGCGCCTCGTTGCCGCGCCGCGTGCGGCGGAGGTGACGCTGGCGCAGGCTGCTACGCATGACGCGGCGCTTGATGCGGCCCTCGCGGCGATCCAGGCGGCACTGGATCAGCCGCTGACGCCGCTCTTTACCTACCGTCATGCGCTGAGTGGTTTTGCGCTTGATCTGACGCCGGCCCAGGCTGACGTGGTGCGCCGGTTGCCCATGGTGGCCGCCGTGCAGCCGGAGGGGTACGCGAACGCGCAGAGCGACACCAGCCCAGCCCTGCTCGGTGTGGCCCAGGCCGATCTGCGTCCGGCGCTCTTTCATGCCAATATGCAGAGTGCGCCAAGTAGTGCCAGCGGGCGGGCATTGGCCCACTACGATGCCACAAATGGCACTTTGCGCCTACAGATCTTTTATCGCGGCTTGGCTGCGCCACTGCACAGTGCCGAGTTGCGCGAACGTTATGGCGAGGCGGCAATCAGCCTTGATGCGCTTGTGGTTCACGCTGCGAGCGCGCTTATGGGCAGCCTCGTGTTGCCCGTGGGCATGGCCGACTTGCTGCTGGATGGACGCCTCGAGATTCGCCTGAGCAGCGCCGACGATCTGCTGCGCGGGACGCTGGTAGCCAGTCGCGGCGCGGGGGTGCTGGTGGGCCTGATTGACACCGGCATTGATCCCCACAGTCCCGCCTTCCAGAATCCTGCGCCGGATGGCTATGTCCACCACAACCCCCGGGCAACGCCCGGCTTTCTGGGGGTGTGCGATCCCGCCAATCCGCGCTACGATTTTACGTTTCCATGCAGCAACAAACTCGTTGGGGCCTATACCTTTGCGGCAACGGCGGATGCGCCCGATCCGCAAGGACGGCCCAGCCCGCGTGACAATCACGGCCATGGCAGCCATACGGCGGGCATCGTAGTGGGCAACTACGTGCCCCAAGTGCCGGTCGGCCTCGCCCAAGTGGGGCCAGTCGCGGGCGTTGCGCCACACGCCAGCCTGATTGTCTACGATGGCTGTGGTCTGCCCACGAATGCGCTGGCATGCCCGCATACCGCGCTGCTCGCCGCGATTGATCAGGCTATTGCCGACGGGGTGCAGGTGATCAACTACGCAGTGGGCGCGGGAGCGATGGTGCCGTGGGAGAGTCTTGAGGCGCTCGGCCTCTGGCGTGCCGTTGCGCAGGGCATCTTTGTGGTTGCCGCTGCGGGCAATGGCGGCGCTACGCCCGACAGCATCCGCTCGCCCGCTAACGCGCCGTGGGTGCTGGCCGCCACCGCGAGTAGCCACGGGCGTCGGTTTGTCAGCCAACTCACAACCTTCAGTGGCGGCACGGAGGCAGACCGCCCCGCTACCCCCTTGTTGGGTGCCGGTTTTGCCCCCGGCTTGGCGCAAACCTCCATACGCAGTGCCGCCGCGCTGGGCAATGCCGCTTGTGCGCCTTTCAGTTCAACCCAAGCCGCCCAAGCCGCCGGGAAGATCATCGTCTGTGAAGGAGGCAGCCTTGGCCGCCACAGCCAGGCCAGTAATGTGTTGCAGGCGGGTGGCATTGGTGCAGTGCTGCTCAACAGCGTCAGCGACGGCGGATACCTCGATGACGAAGAGCGCTACCTGTTGCCCGCCGTGCAACTCAGCCACGACGACGGCCTGCGTCTGCTGGCTTGGCTCAGTGCGTGCAGCGATTGTCGCGCCGCGCTGAGTGGCACGCAAGCCTTCCATGATCCCGCCCTGCGCGATCGCATTCTCAGTTTCAGCTCGCGCGGGCCCAACAGCCGGCTGCCCAGTATTCTCAAGCCCGACATCGCCGCGCCGGGGCAGGCCACGCTTGCCCCCTTTAGCGACCAACATCCCAGCCAACCCGACTACACCGTGATGCAGGGCAGTTCGATGGCGGTGGCGCAGATCAGCGGGCTGGCCGCGCTGTTGCGCCAACTGCACCCCACCTGGACACCCGCCGAACTCGCGTCAGCCTTGATGCTCACCGCTACGCCCGCCTTTGAGGATGACGGTAGTCCGGCTGGCCCATTTGCGCAAGGTGCCGGACGCGCCGACGGCGCTTTAGCCGCCTTTGCGGGCTTTGTTTTGCCCATCGCAGCGCAAGATTTCACGGCGGCCAACCCAGCCCAAGGCGGCGATCCAACGCAACTCAACCTCGCCACGCTCACCAACCCGCGCTGCGAACGCAGTTGCCAATTTACGCGCACCCTGCGCAGCACGCTCGATCTGCAGGTGACCTACGCGATCAGCCTGACCGACGGGGCCGGTTTTAACCTAACGACCCAGCCAGCAGAACAGATCACCCTAATACCGGGAGCGAGCGCCACCATCACCATCACTGCGACGGTCAACGGTTTAGCGACGGGGCGCTACAGTGAAGGTGCGGTTCATTTCATTGCCCCAGCGGATCTTGCGCCCCCGGCGGCCATGCCCGTCACCCTGCAAACCTTTGGCGTCACCCTGCCACCCAGTATCAGCGTGCGTACCAGTGAAGCAACAGGCAGCCAACGGCTCACGCTCTACGGCGAGGCGCTGGAAGCGTTGCACGCCAGCATTGACGGGTTCAGCCCAGAAGGTCTACTCAGCGTAAGCCACCCCCTCAGCACCACTGCGGGCATGCCCTTCGATCTTACACTCCACTGGCAACTCGCCCCCAGCCCCAGTGATCAACGCTACACCGCCCAACTCAAGCTCCGCGAAATGCAGAGCGGGCGCGATCTGGGCAGCGCAACGGTCACACTCGACCTACTTGGCAGCGGCGTAGCACCTGAACCGAGGCACTTGGTCTACTTGCCCTTGGTGCAACGCGGCGCGGATGTGTGAGATGCAGAGGCGACTACAGTGCCATGAGGCGCGGATGCGTGAGGTGCAGAGGCGACTACAGTGCCATGAGGCGCGGATGCGTGAGGGGCAGGGGGCGACTACAGTGCCATGAGGCGGGATGCGTGAGGCGCAGGGGCGACTACGCCGCTCCATGCCACCCCCGCCCGGCGGGGGCGTGGGGGCGCAGCCCCCGACGAATCCCCCCGCCCGGCGGGGGCGTGGGGGCGCAGCCCCCGACGAATCCCCCCGCCCGGCGGGGGCTTGGGGGCATGGCCCCCGCAAGTCCACCCCCTCCGGCGGGGGTTCATGGGCGGACAAAAAACGTGTGCGTTGCCCACAAGAACCGCATTGCAACGCCAAGAATCTCGATGCCTTCCCCCCTCTCCCGCAACGCGGGAGAGGGGGCAGGGGGTGAGGGCCATCCGTGGCTTCCCCACCACCTACTTGTGGCTCCTAGATTCAATGTTCTGTCCGCCCTTAAACCGGCGGGGGCTTGGGGGCGCAGCCCCCGACGAATCCCCCCGCCCGGCGGGGGCT
>RSAS01000045.1 GCA_003934145.1 Candidatus Viridilinea halotolerans
GCTTGGCGACGTTTGCGCTGCTCTTTCACCTGCTGCCCGGGTTGCCCGACCGTGGCTATAGTCTGGCCAAGAGCTTGGGCCTCCTGCTGGTGGCCTATGTGGCGTGGCTGGCGGGGAGCCTCGGGACGGACGTGGGCATCCCAGGGGCGGGTAATGTCAATGGCTTCGGCTGGGGGCCCTTTCCGCTGGCCTTTACGCCGGCGACCCTGTGGCTCTTTGCGGGGCCGTTGCTGGCGGCGGGAGCGCTGGCGGCGTGGTGGTCGCGGGCGGCATTGCGCACCTTCTGGCGCGAACGTGCGCAGGCACTGCTGGGGGCCGAGGTGGTCTTTTTGGGCTTCTTGCTGCTGGGCATTGGGCTGCGTTGGCTCAACCCCGACCTGTGGCATCCGGCGCGCGGCGGCGAGAAGCCGATGGATTTTGCCTACCTGAATGCGGTGTTGAAGAGTGGGGCTTTTCCGCCCTATGATCCTTGGCATGCCGGGGGCTACCTCAACTACTACTATTTCGGCTTTGTGCTGGTGGGGGCCTTGACGCATCTGAGCGGCGTGCTGCCCAGTAGCGCCTATAACCTGGCCGTGGCGACCGTCATGGCGCTGACGGCGGTGGGCGCGTGGGGTGTCGTCTACAATCTGTTAGCTAAGAGCCATGGAGAGCGTGTGCGGGAAGGGAGCGCGAGGGAACATGGTTCCCTCGTATCCCCCAATAGATTACAAAATAGCGAGCGCTTGGCGCTCGTCGCGGGTGGGTTAGCGCCGGTGCTGTTGCTGCTGCTGGGCAATTTGGCGCAAGCGATCTGGTATTTGAGTGGCTATGCGCAAGCGCAGGGGCCGAAGGGTCGCCCGGAGTGGGCCTATTGGGATGCGACGCGCATTGTGAATGGGACGGTGAACGAGTTTCCCTTCTTCACTTTCCTCTTTGGCGATCTGCATGCGCATATGCTGGTGATGCCGCTGAGTCTGGCGCTGTTGGGCTTGGCGGTGGCCTATGCGCGCGATCCGTTGCACCGCATGGTGCAGCGGGGGAACCCTCACCCCCCGGCCCCCCTTCGACAAGCGGCTCCTGAGCTTGTCGAAGGGCAGGGCACCGCCTCGCTCACAACGTTCATGGGCGGACAGGAAATGTATGCGCCGCAGCGCAAGAGCGCCACTGGAGTACAAGAAATCGCGCTACCTTTCTCCCTCGCCTACAATGTGGGAAAGGGAGAAGGGAGGGGAGGTGACGACGCGAGGACGCGGAAGGGCCACCCAGGGCATCGCCAGAATCTATCCGTCGCATCAAGCTTGAAGGTTCTGCGCCTAGGCTTCTACCTGCTGGCGCTGGGCCTCTTGGCGGGGGCGGTGCGGGCGACCAATACGTGGGATTATCCGACCTTTGTAGGGCTGACGGCGTTGATCATGGCTGGCGCGGCGTGGCGCGCCGGGCGCGGGCAGCGTCCGTGGCCGTGGCACTTGCTCTGGATGGCAGGGCCGCCGCTGCTGGTGGTGGTGCTGGGCAATCTGCTCTTTTTGCCCTTTACCGCCGCCTTTGCGACCGAGTCGTCGGGGGTGGAGCTTTGGCGCGAGGGGGCGGCAACCGGAGTGTTGGCGCAGGTGCTAGCGGCACCGCGCACGACGCTCTGGGAGTTGACGCTGCTGGCGGGCCATTGGGTGGCGCTGGTGGCAACACTGGGCATGTTACTGGCGCGACGTTTGTGGGGTGATGCGACGGCGCTCCTGCTCACCGGCGCGTTGACGATTATCTACCTGGCCGGGATTGCGCTGGCATGGCCCGCGCTGGTATTGATCCTGCCGCTGCTGCTGCTGGCGGTGATTCTGCTCTGGCGGCTACGGCGGGCGCCCTACCACCTGTTGCTGCCGGGCATCTGGTTGGCGGGCGGGTTGGGGCTGTTGGTGCTGGTGGAGGTGGTGGCGGTCAAGGGCGACATCGGGCGCATGAATACGGTCTTTAAGTTTGGCCTGCACGCCTGGATGCTCTTTGCGCTCGGTGGGGCCGCGCTGCTGCCGCAACTCTGGTTGGGCGCCGGGCGGCTGGCGCTGCCCGCACCGCTGACGACGACCATACGCCTCGGCTTGGCGCTGCTTTTGCTGGCGGCGCTGATCTATCCGCTGACGGCGACCCCGGCGCGCGCGACTGATCGTTGGGCAACGGACGCACCGCGCAGCCTCGATGGTGCCGCCTTTATGACCTGGATCGGCGCGGCAGGACATGGGCAGCGTTTTGCGCTCGATGAAGACGCCGCCGCGATTGCTTGGCTGCAACGCAATGTGACGGGCACGCCAGTACTGCTTGAAGCGCACCAGCCCTCGTACCAGTGGGCCGGGCGGGTGGCGAGCCATACGGGGCTGCCGACATTGCTTGGCTGGGAGTGGCATCAGGTTCAGCAGCGTAATGTGGTAGGTGCTGGGCCAGCCATTCGCTACCGTCAGCAGATCATTGAGGTGATCTACAATTCGCTTGAGGCCGAAACCTCCCTGGAGATGTTGCGGCGCTATGGGGTGGAATATATCTACGTCGGCGGCTTTGAGCGGGAGATCTACGCTGCATCGGGCTTGGCCAAGTTCCCTGCGCTGGCCGATGCGGGGGTGCTGGAGGAGGTATTTGCCCAGGGGCAGACGGCGATCTACCGCATGGTGCATCCGGGAACGCCGCAGATGCTCACCAGCGACCGGGCGCTTGTTGCGCCGACATTGGCCACCCCGCCGCCGCTGCTGTTGGATGGCGCAGTGAATCGTCTGCCAGCGGTGGATGAGTATGGCTGGGCCGGGCGTTTGGGGCAACATTCGGTGGCCGCGACGCTGCTCTGGCTGCTGGCCTTTTATGGCCTGGCGCTCTTGGGCCTGCCGCTGGCCCACATCATCTTCGGCCACTGGCCCGATGGCGGCGTGGCTTGGGCGCGCCTGATTGGGTTGCTACTGCTCGGCTACGCCGTCTGGCTACCGACGAGCCTGGGCATTTGGCACTACGACCGCTGGGGCGTCTTGGGCGGCGTGGTGCTGGTGGGGCTGTTGAATGTAGGGGTGGTGTGGGGAGGGGCGAGGACGCGGAGACGCGGAGACGCGGAGACGCGAGGAGGCGCGGACGCGGAGACGCGGAGTGGCGGAGACGCGGAGACGCGGAGACGCGAGGAGGCGGGGAACTGGGAGGGCGACGGGGAGGCACCAGGGCGTTCGAGGGCGCTCTTTGCCACCATGAAGACGCGCTGGCGCGGGATGTTGGCCAGCGAAATGCTCTTTCTGCTGGGCTTTGGGGCACTGGCGCTGGTGCGCGCCTTCAATCCCGACCTGTGGCATCCCGTCTGGGGCGGCGAGAAGCCGATGGAGTTTGGCTTTCTCAATGCGATTTTGCGCAGCGCGGTGATGCCGCCCTACGACCCCTTCTTTAGCGGCGGCTATATTAACTACTACTATTACGGGTTTTTTCTGCTTTCGTTGCCGATCAAGCTGACGGGCATTGCGCCAGCGATTGGCTTCAATCTGGCGGTGGCGACCATTGGCGGCTTGACGCTGGCCGGGGCGTTTGCGCTGGTGTTGGCCTTGACGCAGCGGCTGCGCTATGGCTTGCTCGGCGCGGGCTTCGTGGTGGTGGCCGGGAATGTGGCGGCGACCGTGGCGGCGGGTTGGGCGCAAGGGCTTGCGCCGGTGATCACGGCGCTGCGCGAAGCGGGACTCAGCGGCATGGGCGCCCGCCTGGATAGCTGGTATGTCGGCCCGACACGGGTGATTCCCTATACAATCAACGAGTTCCCGGCCTTTAGCTTCCTCTTTGCCGATCTGCATCCCCACCTGATCGCGCTGCCCATGACACTGCTCGTGGTGGCGTTGGGCTATGTGGTGGTGGAGAGGGGGCATCATCTTGACGTGATCATGACGACAACGTGCTCTTACGGTTTAGCGCGAAGACCACGAAGACCGCGAAGACCGCGAAGAAAGGCGCTAGCTTTGTCCTCTATGTCCGATCTTCGCGTCCTTCGTTCTCTTCGCTTTCTTCGCGGTAAAACAAAAGAGCCTCTACCCGCTGAACGGATACCGCCCACGTTGTGGGAGAGGGGGCCGGAGGGTGAGGGCCATCATGGGCATGCCGGTCATTCGCGTAATATACTGCTCCTCTCCCTCCTCGCCCTCACCCTAGGTGCCGTGGCGATCACCAATGCGTGGGACTTTCCAAGCTACGGGTTGTTGGTAGGCTTGGCTTGCTTGGGGGCTGCTTGGCGCAGCGGGGGGCCACGCGGGCGCGGCGTGCCGCTGGCGGCGCTCTTCCAGGCGGGGTTGTTGGCGGCGGGGGTGGGGCTGGCGGCGCTGATGCTCTACGCGCCCTTCTTTGACCACTATTGGGCGCCCGTCGGTGGCATTGGCATGGTGGCTTGGGATGGCGCAACGCGGATCAGTGCTTTCTTGCTGCTCTACGGAATTTTTGTGGCGCTGCTGCTGCCCCTGCTGGCCGGGGCGCTCTGGCGCGTCGTGCAGATGCGGGTTGGTGGCAGAGATTCTGCTGCCCTCTCCCCCTCTCCCACAACGTGGGAGAGGGGGCCGGGGGGTGAGGGCCATCCAGAGCATTCCGCGAGCCTATCCGCCCATGAAATGCCGCAAGGTCGAGCACGTTCATTGCTCCTCGCCCAGCAAGCACCCTGGCTGGCCGTGGGGCTCTTGTTGCTCGTGCTACTGGTGGCACTGCTTGTGCCGGTGCTGGGCTTGCGCCTAGTGCTGGTAGCCATGTTGCTGACCGGCTTGCTGCTGCTGGGCCAGCGTGCGCTGCATCCCGCCACCTGGTACGCCCTGCTGCTCGCCTGGCTCGCGTGGGCATTGGCGCTCGGCACAGAATTGATCTACATTCGTGATCATCTGGATGGCGGCGATTGGTACCGGATGAACACGGTCTTCAAATTTGGCCTGCATGTCTGGGTGCTACTGGGCTTGGCGGCGGCGGCGCTGTTGCCGCTGGGGCTACGCGGGCTGCGGCGGCGCGGCGGCCCTTGGGCGCAGCGCGTGGCCCTCGGTGGTGTGGTAATTCTCGTGGGGCTGGCAGCGGTCTATCCACTGGCGGCGACTCCCGCCCGCATCGCCAATCGCTTCGCGGTGGAGACTGGGCTGACGCTCGACGGGTTGGCTTTTATGCAGCAGGCGGGCTTCATCTACGATTGCCAAGCTTTTGGCGGCTGCGAGCCAGGCAAGACGCAGGTGGCGATTGATCTGCGCGGCGATGCGGCGGCCATTGCATGGCTGAACGAGACGATGCGCGGCACCCCCATTGTGGTGCAGTCGAATCACTTCTTCTACCGCGCCTATGGCATCCGCATCGCGGCCAATACCGGCCTGCCCACAGTAGTGAGCGCATTACATGTGAATGAGCAGCGCGATCCGGCGACGGCGGCGCGGCGCGACCGCGACGTGGAGCAGTTCTACCGCACGAGCGATCAGGAGCAAGCGCTACGCTTTTTGGCCCACTATGGCGTGAATTATGTCTATGTGGGCGGCGTCGAGCGGGCGCTCTACCCGCAGGCGGGGCTGGAGAAATTTGCCCTGATGAGCGAGCGCTACCTTGATGCAATCTACACGACGCCCGAAGTGCAGATCTATGCGGTACGCGGCATTCCGGAGCAGTACGCCCGGCCTGTGCCCTTCAATTTTGACGGCCAAGCGGCACCGCCGCTTCCGGTGCAGCCCAGTGACGAAGCGGTGCCGCGCGATCTCGCGGAGCTTGAGGCGGCCAACCGCATCGATCCAACCCACGGGCCGACCGCCTTTGGCGTGGCGGAACGCTACCGCCGCTTGGGGCGCTTGGACGATGCGGCGCGCGTATTGGAACCAGCGGCGCGGGCCAAGCCGAGCGACATTGGCGTTATCCACCTCTGGGGCGACATTTTGGCCGAGGCGGGGCGCTTCAGCGAGGCGGAAGATGCCTACATGCTCGCGGCGCAGGCGCAGCCCACAGCGGGCAATTGGAATAAGCTGGGCACAGCGTTGGTAGATTGGGGCGAACTGGATAAAGCGGCGCTCGCCTTGGGCAACGCGCTCGTAGCTGACCCGCAAGAGCCCGATGTCTATTACCAGATCGGGCGGCTCTTTGCGCTCCGTGGCGACCGCGCCGAGGCCATTGACGCGCTCCAGAACTACCTGCGCCTCGCGCCGGAGGGCCGCTGGGCCGGGGCGGCGCGCGAGCTGCTAGAGGAGTTGGGGGAGTGAGGAAGGGGAAGGAGCGAGACAATATTTGTTCCGCAATAGGGCAAAAGTCACACTCTGGTTTGGTAACATGATTTTTTTACCGCAGAGGTGCGCAGAGAATGCTTTTGCGCGCCAGCAGGAACCACAAAAAGCCCTCTGCGCACCTCCGCGACCTCTGCGGTCAAACACCAGAACACTTGGACATACCCCTCTCACCCTTCATCCTTCATCCTTCATCCTTCATAAACCACCATGATCACTGACATCCTTACATGGCTCCTTATTGCTCAACTGATGGGCTTGGCCGGACTCCTACCCGCCCGCATGCTTTTGGGGGCGCTGCCGGATTACGGT
>RSAS01000494.1 GCA_003934145.1 Candidatus Viridilinea halotolerans
TGGCCCTCACCCCCTGCCCCCTCTCCCACGTTGTGGGAGAGGGGGGAAGGTTGCGAGACTCTTGGTATTTCTATCTGATTCTTTTGCGGTAAGACATGGTTCATAGTTACTTTACAGTTTAGTGCCACGCACCGCTTTCTGATGCGCTCGGGCTGACCCCTGAAACCTGACCCCTGAAACCTTGTCTAAGACAGCCATTCGCTACACCTTTGCGCCCTTGCGTCTTTGCGTCAAAAGAACCTTGAAAATCTACTCATCCCCCACCTCCGCCTCTGCCTCAACCTCACGCGGCAACGGGGTCGGCGCCGGAGCAAGCATGGCAGGAACGGTGATTTGGCCTGCATCAAGGCGGTCAAAGGCGGGAAGTTCGTCGGAGGCGATGCCGTAGCGTTCGCCCCAGAGTTGCAGGCCAGCGACTTGCAACGCCCGCAACGCTTGGGCTTGGTAGGGGGTGAGTTCGAGATAGGCCGTGCCGCCGTCAATCCAGAGCACACGCACCGAGTTGAGCAGGCGGCAAGCGTAGGGGCGGAAGGTTCCTGCTGCGTCGGGGTCGCTGGCCTCTCCTGCTCCCGTGAGGCGCGTCGGGCGTCCGGTTGCCATGGCTTCCCGTTGGGCATCACAGAGCGTCGGATCGCCCGATGGGTCGCTGTAGCCAATGTTCACCAGGTCGCGGAAACTCACCGGCCCCAGAGCTTCGACGCTGAAGGGCATCGGCACCATGTTTTCCATCAACCGTTCGCCGTTGGGGTAGACCGGCTGCGTCGGCGGTTCGGCCATGAGCATCGTCGGTTGGGCCAGATCATTCGTGGCGAGGTTGCGGGCCGCGTATTGGCCGATGATCGCTTCGGGGCGGCTGATGCCCGCCAACTGCACCGGACGGTGCAGCGGGAGTTCGACGGTGCCGAGGTCTTCGGCACGGATGCGTTGGCCGTAGGGTACGTCGCGTACCAGCACGACCACCTGTTCGGTGCGTTGGCTCTCTAGGTAGCCGAAGATCGCAAAGCCAATAGCCGCAAGCATGCCTACCGCTAACAGAATGGCGGGCAACGGACTGGACTTCTTGCGCGTCATGGCTTGGTGCAGCGACGGGCTGTTGAGCGCGGGCGTGGTCATGGGTGTGTTCCTTTCGTGGTGAGGCGGTGAGGTGATGAGGCGGTGAGGTGGTGAGGTGGTGAGGCGGTAAGGCGGTGAGGTGTGAGGCGGTGAGGTGTGAGGCGTGAGGTGTGAGGCGTGAGGCGGTGAGGTGTGAGGCGTGAGGTGTGAGGCGTGAGGCGGTGAGGTGGTGAGGTGTGAGGCGACGCATCTTCGCATCCTCGCATCCTCGCATCCTCGCATCCTCGCATCCTCGCATCC
>RSAS01000509.1 GCA_003934145.1 Candidatus Viridilinea halotolerans
TGCGAGGGAACCAGGTTCCCTCGCGCACCCTACCTACACATTTTGGTCACACCCTCACCTCATCGCCTCCGCTCCGGCCTGAACCTCCGGCAGCAGCGCGAGGCCCATGCGGGCGACGGGGCGGGTGGCAATGATGGTAATATCGTCGTGAGGTTCGGCATTGCCCGTAAATTCGATCACGGTGCGAATAATTTGCTCAACCAGCTCCACGACGGTGAGATCGGGCGGCAGAGCGGCGACGAGGGCTTCGAGCCGTTCAAAGCCAAAGATCTGGTCTTCGCCATTGTGGGCTTCAACGATGCCGTCACTGAGCAAAATGAGCGTATCGCCGGGATTGAGGGCTACAGTGACCTCTTGGTAATGAGCGCCAAGCGGTGTGCCAATGGGCAGGCCACCCACTTCAACAAAGCTGCAACCGATGCCGTCGGCTGGGGCGCGGCGGGCCAGCAGGGGGGCGATCATCCCGGCATTAGCAATCGTGACCGAGCGGGCATCGGCGTTAAAGACCGCCACCATAATCGCGGCGTTCATATGGTTGGCTTGGAGGCGCGGGCGCAGGGCTTCGTGCAGCGCCATCAGCATCGCCGAGGGGTGTTCGAGAAAATGGGCCTGCGACTCCAGCGTCGAGCTCGTGAGCGCCATCAGCAGCGCGGCGGCGACCCCCTTGCCGGAGATGTCGCCAATGGCGACGGCGGCGCGGCCATCGGGGAGCGCCATGTAGCTATAGAAGTCGCCGCCAACTTCGTTGGCGGGCAACGAGCGCCCGTAGATACTCAGCAACTCGGTGCGCCAAGGCGGTACTGCGGGCAACAAGCCCTGTTGAATATCACGGGCGAGCGCCAAACCGCTACGCAAACGTTCATTCTGCTCTTCAATTTTACGCTTACTGCGCTGCAAGCGTTCGGCCATAACATTAAATGTCGTAGCTAGTTGGCCCAATTCATCCTGCGTCGTTACCTCAATACGGTGCTTCAGATTACCTTCCGCGAGGGCGTCGGCCCCGCTGCTGAGCGCCTGAATCGGCAGCAACAAGCGTCGCGCTTGGTAGAAAGCCCACGCGAGCGCCAAGATGCCCACGAGGGCCACAAGGCCGGCCAGCAGCAAGAGGCTGCGGTAGACCTCGACCATAAGCGTGCTCGTGGGCTGTTCCACAATCACCGACCAACTTGTGGCATTGACCGGGGCAACGGGCGAACGGGCGCCGATCATCTGCTCGCCACTCCCGCCCGTATAGCGCCCGACCGTCGCGCCATGCACAAAGAGGGGCGCGAGATCGGGCGGCGGCGACCAGCCCAGCGTGCGGTCGCTGATCAGCAGGTTCTGCTGCGGATCAACCAAGAAGGCGACTTTGCC
>RSAS01000970.1 GCA_003934145.1 Candidatus Viridilinea halotolerans
GGGCTTGGCCCCCGCAAAACCCCCATTCCGCTGGGGTGGATGCGGAGGGGCCAAGACCTCCGCGCCTCTCGTCAAACGGTAAAGTACATTGCCGCGTAGCGAAACCATGTCTTTGCGTCAGAAAGCCCGTCCTACGGGAAGAATATTGAACTGCGCATCCCCCGTCTCGCGTCTCGCGTCTCGCGTCTCGCGCCTCGGCCTCCGCGCTCACCGCCCGCGCCGTCGCGCTGCCCAGCGGCGCACGCCGCGCAGGCCGCGCTCAAGGACGCGGGCGGGTGCTTCGGGTGGGGTGGCGGGTAGGATGGGCCAAGCGGGGATTTGGTGGGCGGCAAGGACGCCGTTGGCGGCGGCGAGGCCGGTGACACAAGCGCGTTCGAGGAAGAGCGACGGGTGGGCGTAGCGCAGCCAGTCGCCGCAGCAGAAGATGCCTGGCCACGGGCTGGTGACAGCTAGGTGGCGCTCATCAAAACCCGCCCCAAAACGCGTATGGGTGGGATCGTTGCGCTGAATCGTCTGATGGGCGAGGTTGCCGCGCAGTTCGGGATGGATGCGCTGCATGTCGGTGACGGCGCGGGCGAGCAGAGTCGCATCGGGCAGGGCCAGCACGTCGGGTGGCCCGTAGATGTGCGCCTCGACCACGGTGCCGCCGGTGGCGCGATGCCATGCGGCAGCGCCACGCTGGAATTTGTGCAGCCAAAAGAAATTGTCAATACTTAGATCGCCGCTACAGATGCCCGATTCCGCGCCCGCTGCCGGGGCGCGGTTGAACCAGAGACGTACCACGCCTGTTTCGAGGCCGTGGGGGAAGGTGAGCTTTGCGGCTTCCGTGGCGGTCGCCGAACTACCCGTAAGCAACGCCTGCGCGGCAGGCCCGTCGAGCGCCAAGACGACGTGGGGCACAGTGATCTGCTCTTCTGCCCCATGTTCGTTCTGCCAAAAAACCGTCCACTGCTCGTCGCCACGCTCCAAGCGCGTCACCCGCGCGCTGGTGCGCAGCGTGCCGCCCGCCTCGCGGATGGCGTTGGTCAGCGGCGTCAGCAGGGCGGACTCAATCTCATCGGGCAGGTAGTCGAAGGCCCAGGCGTCGCGGCGCAACAGGGTATAGAAGCGCAAAAAGGCCAAAAAGCCACTCAGCGGCACCTCTTCGGGACGGGCAGCCAGGCCGCTACGCATCAACGCAGAGATGAAGGCGCTGAGGCGCGGTGGCCAAGCGGCCAGCAGTTCCGCCACCGTGCGCTCACCCAGCGGCGTCGGCTCGCAGAGCGGATCGTAGGCGAGCGCCAAGTAGAGGCTGCCAGTAACCCGGGGCAGGCCCAGGAAATCAAACGGCGTCATCATGGCCAAAAAGCGCGG
>RSAS01000113.1 GCA_003934145.1 Candidatus Viridilinea halotolerans
CATATAGTGAACTTCAGGGCGACAAGGGCCAGCCACATTAAACCAGCGGTTCATAGGGTGCCTCAAAACTATGTTAAGATCATGCGCAGCCTCAAGGTATAGGAAGGGTGCGCGAGGGAACTTGGTTCCCTCGCAGCCTCAAGGTATAGAAAGGGTGCGCGAGGGAACTTGGTTCCCTCGCAGCCTCAAGGTATAGGAAGGGCGCGCGAGGGAACTTGGTTCCCTCGCATGCTCCCACTGTCCGGCGGGGCGTGGGGCGCAACCCTACAGATTTTGGTCACACCCAAAGCATGCCACAGAAATTGTACATCAATGCACCAAGTAAACAATACGCCGATCGAAATTGTCGGGCCAGCGGTACTCCCCTTAGCGCTAGGTTGGCAAGCGGGCGAAGCGCAATTGATCGCGGTAGCGCTCCAACATCCACCCGTGCAGATCATGCTCCGCCCCGGCGCGGCGCTCGATCTCAGCGGCGCCCGTGCCGATCTCGCCTATAGCTATGCGGCCCGTTGGCTCGCTGCTCATCACCTCAGCGGGCGAGTGACGGTTGAAGTGGAATTGGCGGTGCCCAACTTTATGGGCTTATCTTCTGCAGCCAGCCTCGCCGCGACCTTGGGCCGTGGTTTGGCCCACTGGTACGCGCAGCCCCCCGAGGATCCACGCGCCATTGCGGCTGCTTGCGGCCTGCCCGCCCCTGAACTGCCCTTGGCCCAAATGGCAGCCGAAGGCGGCTTCTGGCTTTACGGGCTAACGGAGGGCCACAAGCCCACGCTGCGCCGGACGATCCAGCATGCCAACCGTCATGCCTGGGCCTTTGTCTTGGTGCTGCCGCGCCTCGATCCCGTGCCCGCTCCAACCTTCGAGACGGAGCAACTGGCTGTAGCATGCCAAGCCGCAACCCAGCTTGTGCCCGAAGCGACCGCCAGAGCTACCACAGAACTGGTGGCGGCGCTTGATGCCGACAACCTGCAGCGCTTTGGTGCCGCCCTGAGCCACCTGCAGTCCCTCTATATCGCCATGCCCACCACGCCCCCCCTAAGTGCGTGGGAAGCGCAGGTACTGGCCCAACTCCGCGCCAGCGGTGCCGTCGCCTGCGGGCGCAGCCTCAGCGGCACCGCCCTCTTCGGCCTCCTTGAAGGCGACCGCGCCAGCATCAGCGCCCGCCACGCCCTGCGCCAACTTGTTCCGCCTGAACAGGGGCGCATCATGGCCGCCATTACGGACAACGCGGGAGTGCGTTGGACGTAGACGAGGACTGGCGGCGGGGGCATAGACCCATAGTCATTACGTTATTACGTTTAGACAAGGTTCGTGGCAACGTTACCGTTTGCGCCAATAGGTAGTGCCGACTT
>RSAS01000302.1:141-2603 GCA_003934145.1 Candidatus Viridilinea halotolerans
GCACGGCCCCCGCAAATTCCCCCCGTCGGGTGGGGGCGCGGGGGCATGGCCCCCGCAGATTCCCCCCGTGCGACAGGGGCGCGGGGGCACGGCCCCCGCAAATTCCCCCCGTCGGGTGGGGGCGCGGGGGCATGGCCCCCGAAAAATTTCCCCTTACGTACACAGGCATGGGGTGGCGCAGCCACCCCATGCCTGTGTGATCTAGATTACAAACATCCTGTGATCTCATTACCTTGAAGCCGCCCTTGCAGTCTGTTATACTGCTACTACGGCTGTAGCTTACGCAGCCATAAGCAACAGCGCTCATGTGCTGGCTTTGCTGATTTTGTTCCTCTGTTCCTCTGTTCTTCTGCTCTTTATGAGGAGCATTACACTCCTGGGAGGGTAAATCATTCGCATGGGTGACAATCGCTGGCTTAAAAATAGTTTTGTCTACCTGATCATCATTGTCGCTGTTCTGGCACTCTTCTTCCAGTATTATGGCCAGTCGGGTACGCAGAACAATGAGATGGGCATCGCCCAAGTCATTGCTGAAGCGCGTGCAGGCAACGTCACAGCGATTCAGGCCCAAGCTGGAGATGAGCAGATTATCGTTACGACGCGCAATGGCGAGTTTCGTTCACGCCTTGAGACGCGGGATAGCGTGATGTCGCTGCTGGCACAGTATGATGTGCCGATCACGGGTGCCGATGGGAATCAGGTCGTTAACGTGACGGTGGCGCCCGCTCCGGCATGGGGTGGTCTGCTGAGCATCTTTACCATCCTGCTGCCCACGCTGCTGCTCATCGGTTTCTTCATCTTCTTTATGCGCCAAGCCCAAGGCTCCAACAATCAGGCGATGTCCTTTGGCAAAAGCCGCGCCCGGATGTTTGCGGGCGATAAGCCCACCGTTACGTTCTCTGATGTCGCCGGGCAGGAAGAGGCGAAGCAGGATCTGACGGAGGTGGTTGAGTTCCTCAAGTTCCCCGATAAGTTCGTGGCGCTTGGGGCGCGCATCCCTCGTGGGGTGCTGATGGTTGGCCCTCCCGGCACCGGCAAGACGCTACTCTCGCGGGCGGTGGCCGGCGAGGCGGGCGTGCCCTTCTTTAGCATTTCGGGTTCGGAGTTTGTCGAGATGTTTGTCGGCGTTGGTGCCTCGCGGGTGCGTGATCTCTTCGATCAGGCCAAGCGCAACGCGCCCTGTATCGTCTTTATTGACGAGATTGACGCGGTGGGTCGTCAGCGTGGCGCGGGGCTCGGCGGCTCCCACGATGAGCGCGAGCAGACGCTCAACCAGATTCTGGTTGAAATGGATGGCTTTGACACCAACACCAATGTGATTATCATTGCTGCCACCAACCGCCCTGATGTGCTCGATCCGGCGCTGATCCGTCCGGGTCGCTTCGACCGCCAAGTGGTGCTTGATGCCCCCGATGTGCGTGGACGCATTGATATTCTCAAGGTACACGTCAAGGGCAAGCCACTCGCCGATGATGTCAATCTTGAGGTACTTGCTCGTCTCACCCCTGGCTTCTCCGGCGCGGATCTGATGAATGCCGTGAACGAGGGGGCGATCTCGTCCGCCCGTCGCTCGAAGAAGAAGATCGGGATGGCTGAACTCCAAGACGCCGTGGAGCGTGTGGCCCTCGGCGGCCCGGAACGGCGCTCGCGCGTCATGAGCGACCGCGAAAAGTTGATGCTGGCTTACCATGAAGCCGGTCACGCCATTACCGGCGTGGCGATGCCGCGTGGCGATAAGCTCCAGAAGGTGACGATTATTCCGCGTGGGCGGGCGGGTGGCTACGCCCTCTTCCTCCCCGATGAGGATAGTATAAACCTGCGCAGTATCGCCTATTTCAAGGCACAGATGACTGTCGCCATGGGCGGGCGCGTTGCCGAAGAGATTGTCTTTGGCTCCGAAGAGGTCACGACGGGCGCTTCGGGCGACCTCGTCGTCGTCACGCGCACCGCCCGCGCCATGGTCACCCGCTATGGCATGAGCGACAAGCTTGGGCCAATCGTCTTTGGCGAAAAGGAGGAGTTGATCTTCCTGGGGCGTGAGATCAGCGAACAGCGCAACTACGGCGATGAAGTCGCCCGTCAGATTGACGCTGAAGTCAAGGCACTCGCCGAAGAGGCCTACGACAACGCAACCCAGATCTTGATCAACAACCGTGCGGTGCTCGACGACATGGCCAACGCGTTGCTTGAGTTCGAGACGGTCGAAGGCAGCCAACTCGCCGAGTTGCTGCGCCGCGTGAAGCCGATGACGATTGACATGTCGCGTGCGAACACCAACGGCCAGCAAAAGACCTCGTCCAACACGCCGCAGGGCTTTCCGCCGCCTGCGACGGCCTAACGTTCTTTGCAAGGAGAAGGGGTGCGCGGAGGAACCAAGTTCCTCCGCGCACCCCTTCTTTTTGCGTTGGCGGGGGCACGGCCCCCGCAGAACCCCTCCGCTTGGCGGGGGCGCGGGGGCACGG
>RSAS01000302.1:2703-4990 GCA_003934145.1 Candidatus Viridilinea halotolerans
CAGAACCCCTCCGCTTGGCGGGGGCGCGGGGGCACGGCCCCCGCAGAACCCCTCCGCTTGGCGGGGGCGCGGGGGCACGGCCCCCGCAGAACCCCCCCCGTGCGCTGTGGCGTCACGCCACAGCGCAACATAAGACGTAACGCGGTATAATCCAAGGGTTGGTTTTCTACCACACAAGGAGGATGCGATGTTGCGTCGCATGCTGGTGCTGCTCTTTGGTTTGGTGGCCCTGTTCGCGGTTGGCGGTGGTGGTGTGGCCTGGGCGGCGCCTGCGCAGCAGGTGCGCGAGGTGGAAGAGCAGGGGCCGAATGGTGCCTGTGCTACGCCCCAGAATCTGGGGCAGTTGACGGGGGCGCTGCGCGTGCGCGGTAGCATTACGCCCCATCCCGATCTGATTGCGCATCCCGAAGGGATCGATTTCTTTCGTCTCAGCGCGACGCCTGGAAGTCAGCTTATTGTTGCTATTCGCGGCAACACTTCCGGGCAGGGTACGTTGCCCGATCCGCTGCTGGGCGCATTCGATGCGGCATGCAACACGTTGCAGAGTGTGGATGATGCCTACGGTAGCCTTGAGCCGACTATGGTGATCAGTGTGCCAAGCGACGGCGTTTTGATCTTTGCGGTGACCGCCTTCGCCGATTTTGATTTCATTGGTGCGGGCAATACAGGGGGCAGTTATGCATTAACCCTGGAACCTGCCATGCCAATTGAGGCAATTAGTGGGCGTTTGCTTGATGCTGCAACTGGCAGTGCGCCTGCCTATCCAACGAGTGTCGAATTGCAGCGTTGTATGCTCGACCTCTGTGTGACCATGGGGTACACGGATCTGAATCAGGATCGTTTCAGTTTTGCCTATAGCAACGAACAGCCACTCTTTGCCGGTACGTATCAGGCCATTGTGCGCAGCGGGCGCTACGCTCCGCTCACGCTTGGCCCCTTTGCAGTAGGTGCGGGGGCGCGTTACGATCTAGGCGTGGCGAGCTTGGAGCGCCTGCCCTTAATTGGCGCGGTGAGTGGTCGTCTGGTGCATGCCCAAACAGGGCAACCGCTTGGCCAACTTGTTAATTCAGTAGCCTTAGTCGCCTGTCAAGACGGCAACTGCTGGGATACCCGCGCCAGTATGAGCACCGAGGCGGATGGCAGTTTCCGCTTTGTGGCCAATGAGCAGGAAAATCTCTTGACGGTTGGCGAGTATCGCCTTCTCATTGAGGTTGATCAGTTTGAATCCTATGATCTGGGGCCATTCATGCTCACCGCCGGGCAGGAATTGGCACTTGGCGATCTCTTCATTGCACCGCTTCCCCTCCAGTTCTTTGATCGTTATGGTTGTGAAACAGTACCTGCAGCGGGGGGCGTCTGCAACTACGGGCTGCGCGTCGTCAACAGCCAGCCCTACACCATGCAGCTCAATGTCTGGAGCATCATGGAGGCGGTAGGCATGCACCACGGTGTATTCCAGCCCGCTGCGGCTCAGGAAGTAAACCTCGCCCCCGGCGAGAGCCGCACCTTTGCCTTTAGCTTCTACATCCCTGAGAATGTGCCAGCCTATACGCAGTTCTGTGCGAACTTTTACGTTGCCAATCAGGTGCCCGGCTTCTACCTGCAACCATGGGCGAGTAGCTTCATCTTCTGTGGCTTCAAGGATGAAGCGCCTGTGACGGAAACGCCACTCATGGGTGTCGGCACCGCGGAAGCGGTGGAGACGGAAGAGCCAGCGACCGAAGCGCCGGTGACCGAAGCGGCGGTGATGGAAGCATCGGCGACCGAAGCGCCGGTGACCGAAGCGGCGGTGATGGAAGCATCGGCGACCGAAGCGCCGGTGACCGAAGCGTTGGTGACCGAAGAGGCAACGGATTCCTGATACTAACACGCCCGTTGGCCCTCACCCCCTGGGAGAGGGGGGACTATATTTGACGGCAGTGCCGTTTTAACGGCGGAGGTTCGGGGGAGGCTGCGCCTCCCCCGAATATTCTTTTTTGTTCTGTGTTGGCGGCTTCGCCGCCAACACAGAACAAAAAAGGGGGCTTGGGGGCTTCGCCCCCGAAGAAATCCTCCGCGTGGCGGGGGCACGGGGGCGAAGCCCCCGCACAAACACCCCGCGTGGCGGGGGCACGGGGGCTTCGCCCCCGCACAAACACCCCGCGTGGCGGGGGCGCGGGGGCTTCGCCCCCGAAGAAATCCTCCACTTGGCGGGGGCGCGGGGGCCTGGCCCCCGAAGAAATCCTCCGCGTAGCGGGGGCGCGGGGGCTTCGCCCCCGCACAAACACCCCGCGTGGCGGGGGCACGG
>RSAS01000302.1:5090-6537 GCA_003934145.1 Candidatus Viridilinea halotolerans
GGGCACGGGGGCTTCGCCCCCGCACAAACACCCCGCGTGGCGGGGGCGCGGGGGCACGGCCCCCGCAGAAAATCCCTTCCCAGCGGGGTTTAAGGGGCCGCAGGCCCCTTAACTTAACGCGCATGGGGCGCAGCCCCCGCAAACCATCCCAGCATAGCATTAGTTAGGAACAAAAAGATCATGAACCGAGGAGTTGCGTACGCCGCTGGAGCTTATATTCTCTGGGGGTTGTTGCCCATCTATTGGAAAGCTCTGGCGAGTGTGCCTGCGCTCGAGATTTTGGCCCATCGGGTGGTGTGGGCGCTGGCCGTGGCCCTGATTTTGGTCTCGTTCCGCGGGAGTTGGCGTTGGCTGGGGCAGGCACTGCGCAACCGGCGTATTGTGGGTGTCTTTGTGCTGACCGCTATATTGCTCTCGTTTAACTGGGGGCTCTATATCTGGGCGGTGAATGATAATCATGTGGTTGAGGCGAGCCTGGGCTATTTTATCAACCCACTGGTCAATGTCTTCCTCGGTGTGGTCTTTCTGCGTGAGCGTTTGCGTTTTGGCCAAGCGTTGGCGCTGGTCATAGCGCTGGCCGGGGTGCTCTTTCTCACATTCAGTTACGGCAGCCCGCCATGGATTGCGCTGATCCTCGCTGGCTCGTTTGGCCTCTATGGGCTGCTGCGCAAAACGGCAGCTTTGGGTTCGCTGGAGGGCTTTACGCTCGAGACGATGGCGATGTTCCTGCCAGCACTCGCCTTTCTCGTCTTTACCGAGGTGACGACCGGCGGTACGATCTTCCATGCCAGTCCCTGGATCACGACGCTGCTGATTATCTCGGGGGCGGTGACTGCCGTGCCGCTGCTGCTCTTTGCTTCCGGGGCGCGCATGGTGACGATGACCACCCTGGGGGTGCTGCAGTACATCGCGCCGACATTGCAATTCCTCCTGGGCGTCTTGGTCTACGGCGAGGCGTTGAGCGCCGAACGGCTGACCGGCTTTGCGATTGTGTGGGTCGCGCTGGTGATCTACACGCTCGAAAGTGTGATTAGCGGTGGTCGTGCGGCACGGACGCGCCGAGCCGGGGTGGTTTGAGGCCGTCAGGCCACTGGCCTGCGGGCCATTTGATACTCAGGAATGGTTCGTAGCCACTTTACCATCTGCGCTCTATCCAGAATGTGTAGGTAGGGGGTGCGGGGGAACCTGGTTCCCCCGCATTTCCCCCTGTCCGGCGGGGTTGTAGGGCACCGCCCTACAGATTCCAGTCACACCCTTTTGAATTGCGCAACCGAATACCATTGCTTGCATTTCATACAGATTTTACCGGGCTGATCGTCATGGAATACGAGTGCCACTATACCCTCCATCGCCATGATTAGGTACTCAGGATGACAGAATTCTTATTGCTCACGGGCTGACCGTATCTTTTGGCCCTTTTTTGCGGTACAAAGATAGGCCCATGAAC
>RSAS01000331.1:0-3837 GCA_003934145.1 Candidatus Viridilinea halotolerans
AGATTGTTGCATAAGCCCAAGAGCAAGGCTCGTAGGAGGCGCTTTAGCGCCGTCCGTGGCAATACCTTTCAAATAATGACGAGCATAGACCTCACAGGTCTTTGGTGATGGCGTTCCAGTGCAGCAGGGCAAGACCTGTGAGGTCTTATCACGGGCTGGTTACGGCACTAAAGCGCCTACGATCAGCTCCTTGGACGGCGCTAAAGCGCCTACTACGAGCGGGTTTTGGGGCATCCCCATGCCTAACTTCGTGCGTATGGCGCGTAGCCCTCCGCATCCTCCCCATAAACGCGCCGCAAGGCGAAACCATCCCTCAGCGTAAGCCCGCACTGCGCAGCAAGCCATCCGCCCAGGCGGCATCAGATGGTACGAGGGGCGGTTCGGTTTCATTTGCATAATTCACGCGCAGGTCGTAGCTGCGTCGCGCATAGAGCGCATGCAGGATCGGGGTTAAGCCAATAGCTGGCTCAGGATCGCCAGGGTAGAGGGGCAGATGAAATTTGGGAATGGCCTGACGGACGCGAAAGGGCAACAAGATCGCCTGAGGCCGTTGTGTAGCGCGGCTTACCATAATACGATAGTCGTGGCTTCCCGTATACCCCTGCATGGGCATCGGCACCCCACTGCGCAGCAGGTCAATTTCGACGAGATGGGAGCGCGAACCGGTAATGAGCCGACGTTTGCGGAGGTACTGCTCGCGCCCTTCGCCGGGGCGCTTGTTGCTTGGTGAGAGCAACTCAATGACGGTAACCACCTCGCCACTGGCGACGGTACGCACCTCCAGGTAGGTCTCGCGGATCATGTCGGGCAGTGGCAGCGCCACAATCACCGCCTCGACCTCAGGGTTGGTTGCTAACGCAGGGGCCAGCACTGGCAGGTTGGGTGTAGCTACCAGTGCGACATCGGCCCGCCCAGCCAACACGAGATCACCCGGCTCGTCCGTATACATGCGCTCTTCAAGCGCGACATAGTAGCGTGGGCGCAACTGCGGCGCCAACTCGTCGCTGAGCGCACTGATCAGGCTGTTATGCAGATCAGGCCAGAGCGCGGGATGCTCTAGGTAAGGATCCATGCCGGGAAAGGGCGTGGGCATAACTGCGCTCCTCAAGGAGTCGTAATAACCGGAACCGGCATGGGTGTATTATTAAAAATAGCCGTTGGTTCTGGTGTAGGTGTCTTCGTGGGTGTTGTCGTCTCGGTAGGTTCTGCTGTCTCGGTAGGTATTGCTGTCTCGGTAGGTGCTGCTGTCTCGGTAGGTTCTGTTGTCTCGGTAGGTACTGCTGTCTCGGTAGGTTCTGTCGTCGCGGAGGGTTCGCCCGCAGGGGTTGCGCTAGGATCGGGGGGCGGTGCCGCAGTGGGTGGTCGCGGCGGCACGAGGGTTGGTGGCGGTACTTCGCGGGTAGGCGAGGGCAACACAACGGTGGGGCTGGGCGCGGTGGGCGTGGGGGTGACGCTGGGGAGGAGCGTCTCCACCAAGACCGGGACGGTGGTGGGGTTGCTCGTGGTTGGGCTAGCAGTGAAACCGCTCGGCGGAACGGGCTGGATGGGGCCAGCGAAGCCGCGGCTGACGAGCACTAGGAACCCAATGGTTACGCCAACGAGCAGCAGGCCAATGAAGAGCATAGGCAGTTGACTGCCCGGCTGGGGCGGCAGGCGCTGACTGCGGGGGGGAATGGTGACAGGCCGCGCCGCACCACTGCCGCTGGGCGGGCGCACCGGTGCGGGCGGGCGCGCTGGTGGCACCAACCCTAGATCCTCGCGGGTGGTGGTTTGGCCTGCGCTGCTGGCTGGGGGCGTTGGCGGTGGCTTGACACTGCGGGGACGCGGCGGCGGTGGGGCCGGAATGGGTTCGGGAATGGAAGGGCGGGGCAATTCGCCCGACGCCGTGGCTAAACCCGCCACTTGATCACGGCTGGCCAAAGGCGTGCCGTAGCGCTGCGCCACTTCGCGTAGATTGGCAACAAAGGCGCTGCCAGAAGCAAAACGCTCCTCAGGGCGCTTGGCGAGCGCACGCGCAAAAATTGGGTCGAGGTCGCTGGGGAGATGGGCCGCGATACTCGTGGGCGGCGGCGGGGGCAGTTGGGCGTGGGCGACGATCAATTGGGGCGTCGAACCACTGAAGGGCACCCGTCCGGTGATGAGTTCGTAGGCGACAATGGCCAGCGCGTAGAGATCGCTGCGTCCATCCACCAAGCCCGCCTCGGCCTGCTCCGGCGCGATGTACTCGGGCGTACCCATAAAGATACCGGTGCGCGTTAGCCGCTCATTGGAAGACTCGGTTGTTTGGGCGATGCCAAAATCGGTGAGTAATACGCGGCCATCGTGGCCAATTAGGATATTGTGGGGTTTGATGTCGCGGTGAACCGCACCCTTCGCGTGGGCATAATCGAGTGCTTGAGCGACTGGATCGAGCAGGCTGATCGCAAAGCCTAAACCGAGGGTGATGCGCTCTTCCAAAATGGCATGGAGGCTGCGGCCCGCCACATACTCCATGGCAATGTAGTAGAGGCCATCTTGCTCACCAACATCATAAATGGTGACGATGGCATGATGGCGCAGATTGCCCGCCGTGGTCGCTTCACGTTCAAAGCGGCGCACAAACTCATCGTCAAGGCTCAACTGGGCAGCCAAGACCTTGAGCGCGATCTGGCGTTGGAGAGTGGTATCGAGGGCGCGATAGACGCGGGCCATGCCACCGCGGCCCAACTCGGCGCGGATCTCATAGCGTCCGAGCCGGCGCCCGATGAGGCTGCTCACGCGGCGAACTCCTCACCCTGCATGGTATAATCAAACGTATCTATGCGATTGTACCACATTGCATTGGGGGGGGGGCGGGAAGGGCACAACCCTTCCCGAAAACCCTCACCTAATCCTGAGGTTCCAACAACAGTATCTGAAAAACTACGGTCATATTATAAGGTTCTCGCTATGATTACTGCCCCGGCGCCTAAGTTGATGATGAAGCGTCAGGATGGTCAGTATCGCGAACTCGATTGGGAATCGGAACAGATGACCATTGGCCGCGATGCTGCCAACGATATTGTGATTGACCACCCCCTCGCTTCGCGTCGCCATGCCCGTCTTGAACGCACCACGGATGGCTATGCCGTCCGCGATCTGGCAAGTACCAATGGGACATTTGTGAACCAAGAGCGCATTGAGGGGCTCTGCACGTTGCACAATCACGATCAAATAATCATCGCCGATACAGTGATTGTCTTCCAAGATCCCGAAGCCACTGTCAAGGGAATTTTGCCACCGGAATTGTTGCGCGCTGCGCGTGAGGAATTGCGCGTGAATGTGAAGACCAAAGAGGTCTTTATTCAGGGCCAGTTGCTGCAGCCGCCGTTGACGGTGAAGGAGTTTCACTTGCTTGAGTTGCTCTATAGCCGTAACGGGCAGGTAGTGAGCAAAGATGAAATTGCGGGCCAAGTCTGGGACTACGAGGTTTTTGACTACAACGCGATTGACGCTCTCGTCTATCGTCTGCGCCAGCGCATTGAGGTCGATCCGGCCCATCCGCGTTATCTGATTACGCAGCGGGGGTTTGGTTATAAGTTGCTGACGACGCCCCCGGCGTGAGGGGATTTTTTTCGGGGGCCATGCCCCCAAACCCCCGCCGGACGGGATTTTTTTCGGGGGCCATGCCCCCAACCCCCCGCCGGACGGGAGATGTTTCGGGGGCCATGCCCCCAACCCCCCGCCGGACGGGGGGATGTTTCGGGGGCCATGCCCCCAAACCCCCGCCGGACGGGAGATGTTTCGGGGGCCATGCCCCCAAACCCCCGCCGGACGGGGGGATGTTTCGGGGGCCATGCCCCCAAACCCCCGCCGGAC
>RSAS01000331.1:3937-6529 GCA_003934145.1 Candidatus Viridilinea halotolerans
GGGAGATGTTTCGGGGGCCATGCCCCCAAACCCCCGCCGGAAGACGTAAGCAGTTTAGCCGCTCGAGTGCCTTGTAGAAAAATTCGTTATGAGCGACACCTACACGTTTACCGTTGAGATTTACACCAGTGCGCTAGTTTTTAGCGGGAGTTACGATCTGCCGCTCTACCGACGGGTGAGTGATGCGTTGAATAGTCGTATGCACCGCTTTATTGCGCTGCGTGAGGCGACGATTGCCCCGCTGGCGCGCCCGCAACATATGCAGCGTGTGCCGCAGATTTTGGTGGATTGGAGCAATGCACTGCTCGTTGCCACCGTGTCCGAGCCAGAGCCGCCTCCCGGCTTTCAGATGCCCAGCCCGCCGCGTGATACGCAGCCGATGATGTTCTTTACGGCGGCGTTTGCGCTGCGCGCCGATTTCTTTAAGCGCACCGACCGGCAATTGGTTGAGATGTTTGATGAGATGAACGATGATTTTATCCCGCTGACGAATGTGCAGATCTTTCCGCATAGCGGCGGGGCACCACTCAACCGCAAATTTGTCTGCCTCCACCGCCAGCACATTCAGGCGCTCTATGTCCTTGGGGCGCAGATCGCCAATGCGCCCGTACCCTCCTCGATGGCGCCCGCCATAACTCCGCCGCCAGCGCCGCCGCCAGAGCCAGAGCCAGAGCCGGTGCCGGAAGCGGAGGCAGACGACACAGCCGATGCTGAACGCTCAGCGAGCTGACGGGATATTATGGGAGGGCTTGGTTCTCCCAGAACATCCCCTTTCTTAAAGGAACATCCAACGATGAAAATTCTCGTCACCGGCGGGGCCGGCTACATCGGCTCGATCACTACGGCGGAGTTGTTGGCGGCTGGGCATCAGGTTGTTGTCCTCGATAATCTCTATCAGGGCCATGTGGCTGCGGTGCATCCAGACGCTACGTTTGTGCAGGCGGATCTGGCTGATCGCGCCGCGCTGGCTGCGCTCTTTGCCGCGCATCCCGATATTGACGGCATTATGCACTTCGCCTCCTATACGCTCGTCGGCGAAAGCATGGAACAACCGCTGCTCTACCTGCGCGACAATCTCGTCAATGCGGCCAACTTGCTAGAACATGCCGTCGCCGCTGGTGTGCGGCGCTTCATCCTCTCTTCGACCGCCAATCTCTTCGATGAGCCGGAGCGCATGCCGATTGATGAGCATGAACGGATTGTGCCTGGTTCGCCCTATGGCGAGTCGAAGTTCTTCATCGAGCGCCTGCTCGCTTGGTTCGAGCGCATCTACGGTCTGCGTTATGTCTGCTTGCGCTACTTCAATGCCTGTGGCGATACACCAGGACGTGGCGAGGATCACGATCCCGAGACGCACCTGATCCCGTTGGTGTTGCAGGTCGCCTTGGGCCAGCGCCCCCACATTACCGTCTTTGGCGACGACTATCCGACGCCCGACGGTACCTGTGTGCGCGACTACATTCATGTGGTAGATCTGGCCCAAGCGCACATCCTGGCGATGGCGGGCTTGGACAAGCTGGGGTCGCGCAAGTACAACCTGGGCAACGGCAATGGCTACTCGGTGATGGAGGTGATCGAGATGTGCCGCAAGGTGACGGGCCATCCCATTCCTCACATCGTCGGCCCGCGCCGCCCCGGCGATCCGGCCACGCTGATCGCCTCCTCCACGAGCATCCGGAGTGAGTTGGGTTGGCAGCCGCGTTTTGGCGATCTCGAGACGATCATTCGTTCGGCGTGGGAGTGGCACCAGGCGCACCCCCATGGCTACCGCCAAGAGGCGTAAAACGCCCCTTCTTTTCTTTTAGTTCGATGTTGGCGGCTTCGCCGCCAACATCGAACTAGAAGAGTTTTTTGGGGGAGGCTTCGCCTCCCCCGCCCCCCGCCGCACGGGGGCGTGGGGGCATGGCCCCCAAACAACCACCCCTGATGCCACTAGCATAGAATAGCCATCATGAAAATCAAATACACCCGCTGGCTGCGCAGTTATGTCGGCCACCAACGCATCATGCAGGTGCGCGCCTGTGCCTTCGTCCGCGACGAAGCGGGGCAGGTGTTGCTCTGTCGCCGTGCCGATGTGATGCTCTGGGATGTGCCGGGCGGGACGATTGGCCTTGATGAGGTTCCCGCACGCGGGATGAGCCGTGAGGTGCAAGAAGAGACCGGACTGCTGCTGGAGCCGGAGCGTTTGATTGGTGTCTATGGCGGTCCTGATTATCATTGGGCCTATCCCAACGGCGATCAGGCGCAAATTTTGACCATCTTCTTTGCCACGCGCATCGTTGGTGGTGCGCTTCTCCCGTCGGGCCACGAGAATGTGAATGTGGGCTTCTTCCTGCCTAGCCAGTTTCCGCCATTGCTGGCGCGCACGCGCCCCATGTTGCAGGATGCGTTGGCCGAGCGGGCGGAGGCGAGTTTTGAGTGGTGAGGGCGGTAGAGCAGAGCGGGATGGGGGGGGGTTGCGCATAGACAAGGTTTCAGGTGTCTGGTTTCAGGTGTCAGTCGGAGCGCATCAGAAAGCGATGCATGGCGCTGAACTGTAAGGGAAGCGGATTTTATTGATTGCCCCACTGCTTTGTCACCCTGAGCGCAGCG
>RSAS01000688.1 GCA_003934145.1 Candidatus Viridilinea halotolerans
CAATCACCTATCCGTGACTTGCCGAGCGAATGTTCTGTCCGCCCCCGCACCCCCGTCGGACGGCGTAACGCCATGCGTATGGGATGATGCCCTCTGCCTTACTCCGGCCACAACAGGTAGACGCCCAACACGTCCACGCCATCGTCGCTGGCGACGCGCACTGTCGCCGGGGGGGCGCCCGTCTGGGCGCGCACGCGCTGGTGGCTCTGTTGGAGCGTGCGGGCGTGTTGCTGCGCGAGGGTGTGTAGCTCCTTGCGGATGTTCGGGATCTCCGCGAGCTCTGCGGCGACCGCGGCACTACGTTCGGCGGGGGTGACGTTTTCACTGGGTTGGGCGTTCTTCAGCAGTTCGAGCGCCTCCGCTTCGCTGAGCCAGTTGAGCGTGCCCGCTGTACGGCTGTAGCCGGTGACGACCAGTTCCTCGGCAAGGGTCGGTGGCTCGCCGGAGCGGTAGCTGCTGATCAGAAAACGGATGCGTAGCAGGAGCAAAACAGTGCTGCGGCTAACGCTCGTGGTGATGATGAGGCCGCTGCGGGCGGCGGGCGGGTTTTCGGCGTTGGGACGCAGCGCCGCGCTGAGTAGATACTCGGCGAGGGCGATGACGAGGGGGTGGGTGCGGCTGAGACTCTGCACGCCTACTGGCGCGGTGGGCGCGAAGGTGAGGCGGATGAGCCCTTGGTTGTCGGCCATGGATTTGAATTGATCGCGAAAAACCGTGGGCAACGCTGCGGGGTTGAGCGTCCACATCCCCTGAGGCTGCGCCGCCAAGGGCGACCCCAGCCGCTCGCACGCAAGGCGCACAAAGGACTCGACGGTGGCAGGATCGCCTAAAGCTGCATCGCTCTCTTCGAGCACTTCGGCCACCGCCTCGGGGCGGATGCGGCGTTGCGCAAAACGGGTGCGACTCTCTTTTTCGCGCTCCACCGCGACATCCCACGCATGCTCGAAGGTCTGCAAGGCACTTTCTGGCACCAGCGTCGCCTCCGCTTCGGCATCAAAGAGCGCCAACTGTTCTGCCTTGAGCTCAAAGAGCGAAGCAATCAGCGCATTGATCACCGTGCCGTCATGAACGGGCAGCGGCACACTGATGCCCAAACTGCGCTGGATGCTCACCGCTTTGCGCAGCAGCACGCGCATCACCGCCTCGTCCATAGGATTGTCGCGGCCATAGATCAGCGCCGTGCGCACCGTGGGCGCACGCTGGCCATAACGATCCACGCGCCCTTCGCGCTGCTCTAGGCGATTGGGATTCCAGGGCAAGTCGTAGTGGACCACCGCGTCAAAGGCGTGCTGCAGGTTGATGCCTTCGCTGAGGCAATCGGTGGCCACCAGCACCCGGTGGGGGCTACGGATCAGTTCATCAATCAGCATCGCCCGTTCGTCTTCACCATGGTTGCCGGTGACGGCCACCATGCGCACATCATAGCCGGGGAGTTGCAAGCGGTAGATCAACTGGTCAACGAGGTAATGGGCGGTGGCGATGTAGCGACAGTAGACGATGGGCCTAAAGCCGTCGCGCAGGAGATCCTTCAGCAGCGGAATGAGCGCTTGGAGTTTGGGATCGCCCTCGCCGGCCAAAGCGTCGGCGCGGGTGGCCAAACGGCGCAGGCGGTCGCGGCTGCGTTCGGCATCGGTGCGCCCCGGCGCAGGCGGCGTGTGCTCGGCCTCCGGTGCTTCATCATCCGCCGGCAGATTCAAGATCTCCGCAACATGCATCGGCTCTTGGTCGTGGCCGGGCTGACTTTCGCTCGCATCAAGCACAAAATCGCTGAGCAGTTGCGCCGTGAGCAGTTCATCAGCCAGCGGCAGCGGCGCACTTTGCGGGCCAACGCCAAGCGCATCGGCGCGCACCCGCAGCGCCTTCGCGGCGGCGGCGGGGCTGCTCATCACGCAGCGCAGCAGCGCCAGCGCCGCCCAGTAGCGCGCCCGCTGGCGCACCACCGAACTGCCGTCGGTCGTACCCGCCCGAATGATTTCGCGGGTAAAAGCAAAGACATCGTCAAAGAGCTTGCGGTAGCCCGCCGAACGCGCTAGCGTATAGGTCACCTCGCCGTGGCCGTCCACCAACTCCCGCGTAGGGAAGGGCGTATCTTCATTGAGCCAATGGCGCACATCGGCGCGGCGACGCTGGATGAAGTGGCGCGCCAGGGCGGCGCGATCATCTTCGGCCAGCGCCTCAAGTTGCAGCGTGGCAAAGCGGGGATCGAGCAACCCCAAGAGATTGCGGAAGGCATCTTCGATGCCAGAATGGGGCGTTGCGGTCAGCAGAATCAGATGGCGGCGGGTATCAAGTGCCACCTCACGGATCAACTCATAACGCTGCTGCTGCCCCGCGCCACGGGCGGCGGCATGGGTGGCGGTATGGGCCTCATCCACAATCACCAGATCGGGAATAGCACGCAAAAACGAAGCGCGCCGCCGTTCGCTTTTCACATAATCGATACTCGTCACCGTCAGCGGATAGTGTTCCCAAAGGCTCACATCGCCCGGCGGCAGCCCCTTTTCGAGGCGCGTCGTCGTCGTCGAACGGATCACCTCGGCAGGGAAGCCAAACTTCTCTTGCAACTCCTGCTGCCACTGATCGCAGAGGTGCGGCGGACAGAGCACCGCGAGGCTACGAATTTCACCGCGCTCAAAGAGTTCACGCGCAATCAGGCCAGCCTCAATCGTCTTGCCGATGCCAACATCATCGGCAATAAGCAGACGCACCAGCGGGAGGCGCAGCGCCATCAAGAGCGGCACTAGTTGGTAGGAGCGCGGGCGCACCTGCAAGCGGCCCAACGAGCGCAGCGGGCCAGCGCCGCTGCGCAGCGTCAAACGAGCGGCATCGCGCAACAACTGGCCAGCCACAAAATCGCCCGCCGCAGCGGGATCGGGCAGATGAAAGACCGTCCCCGTGATATATTTGGCCTCAAAGGGCAAAAAGATGCCACAAATCTCCGCCTCGCTACCACTCAACGGACGCAGCAAAACCACCTGCGCCGCCGGTTGGGCCTGCACCACCCAATCGCGGCCCCGGCACCGAACAAGTGCGCCAACTTCGATATTGGTCATGGGGATATTTCTGAGACTTCATCACTATTTGGGCGTGACCAAAACGTGTAGGAAGGGTGCGCGAGGAAACCTGGTTCCCTCGCATCCTTCCTCAGTCCGAAGGGGTGTAGGGCACCGCCCTACAGATTCCAGTCACCCCCCCACTATTTTGTGCGGCGTTGGCGGCCACGCCGCCAGCGCCCAACAACGAAGAAAGATCATCAGTTAATCGTAACGAATTCGCGGATCAAGAATCCCATAAAGCACATCAGCCACAAGATTAAAACCCACCACAAGAAAAGCAAAAATAAACGTAATCGCCATCACCACCGGCGTATCAGAGTTTTGAATAGATTTAATCAGTAACTCACCAATGCCATTAATACGAAAGATTTGTTCGGTCACAATGGCGCCCGTAAAGATGGTGGGCACCCCCAGGGCAATCAGCGTCACCACGGGAATCATGCTATTGCGCAACACATGGCCCAGGATCACTTTGGATTCACTGAGCCCTTTGGCGCGGGCGGTGCGCGTGTAATCCATCGGCAAATTCTC
Organism: Candidatus Viridilinea halotolerans; assembly: GCA_003934145.1. Classification (GTDB taxonomy): domain Bacteria; phylum Chloroflexota; class Chloroflexia; order Chloroflexales; family Chloroflexaceae; genus Viridilinea; species Viridilinea halotolerans. The sequence continues at coordinate 3,588 of RSAS01000688.1, forward strand.
CAGCATCGATGCGCGCACAAAACGCGTTAGCGTGCCCGTCTGGAAGAGCGCCAGCACCGTCACCGGCATGATCATCTGACGAATCTGAAGCCAGAGCGAAGCAAAATCACGTACCTCAATCGTCGAATCGTAGATCAACGGCAGCCAGCGCAGATTGACCGAAAAGACGAGAATGAGCAACAGGCCCGTAAAGAAGGTCGGCACCGAAAAGCCAATAAAAGCAAACGTTGTCGCAATATTATCAAAAAGTGAATAGGGTTTTACCGCCGAAATGATACCAATGGGAATAGCAATAAGGATCGAAATCACATAAGCCAAACCAACAACTTGCAGCGTTTGGGGCATGCGTTGGCCAATCAGATCCAGCACCGGCATACGACTCGCGAAGGAGTAGCCCCAATCACCGACAAGCAACGCACTGAGCCACTTAAAATAGCGAATGTACCACGGGTCATTCAGCCCCAACGAAGCACGAATCTGCTCACGCACCTCCGGCGGTACCGAAGGATCGGCGGCAAACTGAGCCAACGGATCGCCAGGCGCAAGGGTTAACACCAAAAAAATCACCAAGCTAATGCCCAGCAACGTAGGAACAGCATAGATCAAACGACGAATGATATATGTGGTCACTGGCGTGTTCCTGCTGTTTCCCTGCGGCCCCACCGCAGGGGAAGAGTGCGCGAGGGAACCTGGTTCCCTCGCGTCCTCCCGCATGATCGCGGGGTGTGGGGCGAAGCCCCACAAAAAACACCCTTACTTTATGGTGGGTTGGCGGCTAGCGCCGCCAACCCACCATAAAAGACTACTTATACCAATTCATCACATCCCACAGCTCCGAGTCCCAGCCCGAAGGCTCATAGCCCTTGAGGTCGTTGCTCGCGCCAGCAACGCGCGGGCGGGCGACGAGCGGGACTTGGGGCAGATCACTGCGAATGATTCCGTCCAATTGGCTAATGATCTCGATGCGCCCTGCCGGATCGGTTTCGGCCTCGAGTTCGGCGCAGAGCGCGTCATATTCGGCGTTCTGCCAGCGCATGTTGTTCTGGCCGCGCCACTCATTCTCGCGCTGCGAGACCTGCACCGAGACCCACTGGCAGATGTGGCTGGTCGGATCGGGCTCGGCGGCGCCGGTGGTGTACATCTGCACATCGGCGTAGAACTTGCCAATGTTGTCGGGGTTGCCGACATCGCTGCCGAAGAAGACCCCGGCATCCACACTCTTCAGTTCGGTCTCGACGCCAATCGTCTCCCAATCGGCCTTAATCAGCTCTTGGGTCTTTTGGCGCAGCGTATTGACACTAGTCTGGAAGAGAACGCTCAGGCGCACGCCATCCTTGACCCGAATGCCATCGGGCCCACGCTCCCAGCCGGCCTCATCGAGCAGCCGGTTGGCCTCGTCAAGATCCTGGGCGCAGTCATCGAAGAACTCATCGATGCCATTGGCGAAGGGCGCATACCAGAGTAGCGTGCAGGTGGGGAAGCCGGTGCGGCCATAAAGTTGCTCGGAAATGGTCTGGCGATCAATCGCCAGCGTCAGGGCGCGGCGCACCGTCAGGTCGGTGAGGAAGGGATGGGGTTGGCTCATCTGGCCGCGCTCATCACCGAGGGCGGGATCGGGGTTGGTGAAGTTGAAGAGGATGCGTTCGACGTTGGCGGTATTGTAGGGCACCAAGACACCCTGACCGCCCTGGCTCACCAACTGATCAAGCACAGCGGCTTCAACCTGCAAGTTCCAGGCCCAGTCGACCTCGCCCGTCTGGAAGACAGCGCGCGCCGCCGACGGGGCATCGCCGCCGCCCTTGAGCTCGACACGCTGGAAGAAGGGCTTATCGGGATCACGGAAGTACTCGTTGATCTCGTAGAGCACCACGTCACCCACCTTGAAATCAACCAACTTGTAGGGGCCGGTGCCAATTGGGGCCAGATTGGCCGCCTGACACGCCGCTTCGGTCGAAGCGGCAGCACCGATACAATTCTCGAACTGGGCCTTCTGAATGATGCGCCCATTGTTGCTGGTGAAGGTCTTGTACTGGTTCGAGGTCGGCTCCATCCAGACAATCTCTACCGTATAGTCGTCCAGCGCCTCAACTGACGCAATGCCCTCGAAGTAGGCACTGGTGGTACAGGAGGTCGCGGGATCGGCACAATACTCATAGGTGAAAACCACATCAGCAGCAGTGAAAGCACTGCCATCCGACCACATGACATCCTGGCGCAACTTCCATGTGATCGAGGTGAGATCCTCAGCGATGCCACCATTTTCGATGGTAGGAATCTCTTCAACCAACAGCGGCACCAACTGGCCACTCGAATCGATGGAAGCGAGCGGCTCCAAGATCAGGCGCGACGCATCAAAATCCTTGGTGCCCACGCCCAAGTGGACATTGAGGATGGTCGGGGCCTGCCAATAGAGGATACGCAACAAATCGCCCTCACCGCGCCCGCGTGCAGCGGGTTCGGCGGCAGCATCTTCGGTCGGCGTCTCGGCGGCAGCAGCTTCGGTCGGCGTCTCGGCAGCAGCAGCTTCGGTCGGCGTCTCGGCGGCGGGCGCAGTGGTAGGGGGAACCTGTGCGGGCGGGGCGGCGCCACATGCGGCGAGAACAATCGCCAGCACAACCAGCAGTGGCAACCAGGTCCAGAGGCGTGTCTGCTTCATTCGAACCTCCTATGGCAAACGTACGGATGCGATTCAAAGTAACACACATGCGTCATGCATGTCAAGCAATAGGCTTAGGTAAGCCATGAACGACACTTGGCGTTTGATAAGAGTGTAAACTATTATTGGACTAAACAATAGTTGATGGAGCAAGGGGGCGGCGTAGCCGCCCCCTTGCTCCATCAACTGGGTGTGACCAAAATCTGTGGGGCTGCGCCCCACGCCCCGCCGGACGGCGGGAGGATGCGCGGGAACCAG
>RSAS01000511.1:0-5265 GCA_003934145.1 Candidatus Viridilinea halotolerans
GCTTCCTCATCTGCGTAATCTGCGGATACTATCTGAGCCTATTGGGACTTTGCAAGCCATGACGAGGAGGCGATACGATGTTTCACACCACGACTGATCGGCTGGCCGGAGCGCTGGCGCTGCTCTACGCGCTGGATCGCCTATGGAAATTCGTCGCATTGGGCCACTTCTTTTGCCGTGCTGCGCCAGCGCCGCCGCCCGTCTGGCCCTCGGTGACGCTGCTCTGCCCATTGACCCACGCTACCCACGATCTGCGCCAGGTGTTGCATGCACGCGCAATGTTGGCCTACCCGGGGCCGTTGGCTTGCATCTTGATTGCTGATGCCGCCGATCATGCGACGCAAGCATTGGTGCATGAAGTCATGGCGGCGCATCCGCAGTGGCAAGCGCGCCTGCTGCTGGTTGCGCCCGACGCGGGCGCTATCGCCTCGAAAATTGCCAAGTTGCAGGCGGCACTGCCCGTCGCCGAGGGTACGATCCTCTGCTTTGTGGATGACGACGTGCTGCTCGAACCTGCTACGCTACGCACGCTGGTGCCTTACGTGCTGCAACCAACCACTGGTGCCGCCTTTGGCCTGGCCAACTACAGCGCCTACCATACGCTCGCCGAGAGCCTGCTGAGCGGCTTCGTCAATACGAACGCCCTGCTGAGCTATGTGCCGCTCGCCTACCTTGTGGAACCCTTCACCATCACGGGCCACTGCTTTGTGTTGCGCCAGGAGGTGTTTCGCGCGATTGGCGGCTTGGAGGGTATGGCTGGGCGCATTGATGATGATCACGAGTTGGCGCGGCGCGTGCGGCGGGCGGGCATGCGGAATGTGCAGACGCCCCTCATCTATCGTGTTGAGAATCGTCTCGCGACCCTCACCGACTACCAGCGCCAGATGCAGCGCTGGTTTGTCATTCCGCGCCAGACGATGCTGCCCGCCTTGGGGCGACGCGAGCGCAGCGCCATGTTGTTGGGCAGCCTTGGTGCGTTGCTGCCGCCGCTGCTCGGGTTGCTCGCGCTTATGACGCGCCGCCGCGCACCGTGCCGCGCCTTCGTGCTGAGTCTTGCGGTCGCGTGCGCCAGCCAGGCTTGGCTCGAGCATGCCTATTTGCCGCAGCGCACCCCCTTGCATCGCTGGTGGCTCATGCCGGTTCTCTTCCTCTTTACCCCGCTGCACACGCTTGTCGCCACGATGGGCAGTGCTACAATATGGTGGCGCGGCCAGTGGTTGCGCTTGGCGCGCGGTGGAGCATTTGAGATCTTGTGATGTCCTCGCTATTTATTAATCATATTCTTCTTAAAACTAGTAAAAAACATTTTTTAACTAAATATTACTAAATACAACGCTTGACGAATTGAATTTCGTTAAATTATAATAGGCGACGAGATCAATTTCGTTATGGAGGACTCGTTGTGATGACTCTTGGCACGCGCATGCAACCTGGTTTTCGCAGGATCCTTCGTCGTTTTGGCTTTGTCATTGTGGCACTTGGGTTGGTTGCCCTGATCTATGTTTTGCAACCACCTTCACCTTCACCTGCGCCGACGACTGCCACCCGTCACCTTGTGCAAGACCCCGCTCGTCTGCCTTTCGCGCATCTGATCGCTGCATCCGCAGCCCATGCCAATGCTCCTTGGGAGGTTGGGGCCGGTGATGCCATTGCCGATCGCGTCTATGGCCAACCCGATTTTACGAGCGCTACGGCGCTCAATCCGCCGACGGCGGCTAGCTTGCATCAACCCGGCGGCATTGCCACCTATTGGTCGGGCCTCGTCTTCGTCAGTGATACGCGCAACCATCGCGTGCTGATCTGGAATAATCTCGAAGCCTTTGAGGATGGCGACCCGGCAGACCTCGTACTCGGCCAACCCGATTTCACGAGCAATACGGCCCTGAACCCGCCCACCGCGAGCAGCCTCAACGCGCCTATGGGCTTGGCGGTTGATCGCTACGGCATGCTCTATGTGGCCGATAGTGGCAACCAGCGTGTGTTGGTCTATACGCCTGAGGGCGATGATCCCGCTGAGCTAATCTACCGTAGCGGTATGGCGGCATCTATGGTGATCGGCCAACCCGATTTCACCAGCAATCGCGTGCTGAACCCGCCCACCGCCGCCAGTCTGCACAACCCGGTCGCTGTGGCGGTTGATAGCCGGGACAACTTGGTGGTGGCTGATCGCGACAATCATCGCGTGCTGATCTTCGATGTGCCGCTCTTCACGGGGGTGGCTGCCTCCTATGTGATCGGGCACGTCCAACCGGGGAGCATCCACTTTGGCAACTTTACCAGCAACAATATGCCCAACGTCCCCGATGCGACCGCGTTGAAGTATCCGTCGGGCGTAGCGATTGGGCTGGCCGCCGATGAGCTCTACGTTGCCGACACGGGCCACAACCGCGTGCTGGTCTTCACCAAGAGCAACCCGGTTGATGCTCAGGCCGATTATGTTATCGGTCAGCCCAACTTTACCAGTGCTGCCGTTGTTGCGCCTTCGGCGACGAGCCTCAATGCGCCCACCGGCCTGAGTATTGACAACTATAACCGCCTCTATGTCAGTGACACCGGCAACAACCGTGTCCTCTTCTACAGCAACCCCCTCACCAATCCGCAGGCCGAGGCGCTCTTTGGGCAGCCCGATTTCACCAGCGCAACGGCCAATCAGGGTGGTGTTACTGCTGCGGGCCTGCATACGCCCGTGGCGGTGGCGACCGATTTTCTCACCATGGGTGTGTTTATCGTTGATCGCCAGAATAATCGCATGCTCGCCTACCATCGCCCGCAAGAACATGGCATGCCGCTGATCAAAGAGCTCTTCCCGGCCACCGTGCGCGTGGGCCGCGGCAACCTGACGGTCGAGGTTATGGGTGCCGGGATTGCCCAGGGCACCAGCGTGCAGGTCAATGGTACCACCCGCGCCACCTCTGACTATTGGGGCAATGTGATGGATCTGCCCATCGAGGTCGCCGATGTGAGCCAAACGGGGGCGCTCACGCTGACGCTGACGAGTCCCAACGGCCATGTTTCGCCCCCGGCCACGCTCCAGATCTACGCCCCCGCTGCCGGAGATACCAACGCCGACCGGGTGCTGGGGCAGGTAGGCTTAAGCAACAACGAGGGCAGCTTTCGCCCCACTGCCGCCAATACGCTCTACATGCCCGAAGGGGTGGCGCTTGATGAGCGCAGCGGACGCATCTTTGTGGCCGACACTATGGATGCACGGGTGGTGAGTTGGCCCAGCCTGGCCACGTTTGAGGATGGCGCTCCTGCTGACCTAGTGATCGGCCAGCCCGATTTTGTCCACAACGATTGGTGTGTCTTGCATGAAGATGATTGCCGCGACGGCGCTCGCAGCCTCGGCCCCTTCGCCGGGCTCACGCTCGACCAGGCCGGCAATCTCTATGTCGCCGATACGGAGAACAGCCGCGTGCTGATCTATCGCGCCCCGCTCACGAGCGGCATGGCGGCGAGTGTCGTCATTGGGCAACCCAACTTTACCAGTGGTGCGCCGGCCTTAGGTGCCACCACACTCTACGCGCCCTTTGACGTTGCGCTTGACCAGGCGGGCAACTTGTATGTTGCCGATACCTACAACAATCGGGTGCTCTTCTATCCCGCGCCGCTCACGAGCGGCATGGCGGCAACGCGGGTCTTTGGGCAACCCGACTTTACCAGCAGTGTGCCAAATAACGGGGGGGTCAGTGCCGCTACGCTCAACTTCCCCACTGGCATTGCGCTCGATGCGGCTGGAAATCTCTATGTTGCTGATCAGGAGAATCATCGCGTGCTGGTCTATACCAACCCGCTCACTGGTGATACCAGCGCCGACCATGTCTTTGGGCAACGGGGTAGTTTCACGACCAATGAGGCCAACCGCGGCGGGCTGAGCGCTGAAAGTTTGCGCTGGCCCTCTGACATGACCACCGACCGTGCCGGGAATCTCTATATCTCCGATAATGGCAACAACCGCGTGCTCGTCTACATGACGCCGCTCACCACTGACATGCGCGCCGTCATGGTCTTTGGCCAACAGGGGAGCTTTACGTCGGACGCGGTGGCTGAGGTGGCCAGTGCCGCGACGCTGCACTATCCGAGCAGCGTCGCCGTCAGTGCTGATGGGACGGTGGTGATTGTGGACAATCTCAACAGTCGCGTACTGGTCTATGATCAGCCCTTGGCAGCCGCAGGGCAACATCAGGTCTATTTGCCGCTGGTGCGACGCTGAGCCATGGTGCGTAACCAAGTTACGCTTGTTGCCGCTCGCGGCGGGGGGGAGGCGGCGCCTCCCCCGAACCCCGCCGGAAGGAGGACGACCATGGTTGTCGTGTTCAAAGCTACCCCGCTGCCCCCAGCCTATGCCGCGCTCACCTATCCGGGCTATCGCGAGCTGCTTGGGACAGAGAACCCGCCCGCCGGCCCGCTGCTTGGCGTGGGCTACAGCCTGTTTGGGCAACCAATCGGGCTGGCGTTGGCGGTATGCAGCACCGCATCCAGCGCCGACTTGCTCTCGCTCTTGGTGCTGGAAGAGTTTCGCAACCACGGGATTGGCACGACGCTGCTTGCCCGTCTGCAGGAGGAACTGCGGCAGGATGGATTTCACACGATTACGTGTGTTTATCCTTTGCACAAGCCTAGCACGCCAACCTTGGAACGCTTGTTGGCCAGACAGGGTTGGCAAGCGCCGCGACCGCGTCTGCTGATCTGCCGCATCCAGGGCGCAGAGGTTGAGCGTATGCTCCAAGCGCCTTGGATGCATCCGCCGCCACTGCCCGCCGCCTTTACGATCTGCCCCTGGCACAGCGCCACCGCAACCGAATTAGCCGAGCTAGAAGCAACACTCGCCACCGAGCCACCGTTTGACCCGACGCTCTCACCCTTTTTCAACCCACAGCCCTACGAAACCTGCAATAGCTTAGGCTTACGCTATCACGGCAGCATCATCGGCTGGATGCTGACCCGCCGCCTCGCGCCCGGCCTCATCTGCTATGAACGGCTCTTTGTGATGCCCCCCTTTCAGCGGACTGGGCGCGCCATCACGTTGCTGGCCGAGGCAATCAGGCGTCAGTACACCTACGAAATCGATCTGCCTAGCAAAGGCGGCGTCTGGCTCACCCAGGCCACGAATCTACCCATGGCCCGCTTCATCAAACGCCGCATGGCCCCCTATCTAACCAGCCTGACCGAAACGATGGAGGCGGCGTGCCAGCTTTAGGGAAGGAGCGAGGAGCGAGGAGCGAGGAGCGAGGAGCGAGGAGCGAGGAGCGAGGAGCGAGGAGC
>RSAS01000511.1:5365-6493 GCA_003934145.1 Candidatus Viridilinea halotolerans
GAGAAGTGAGGAGCGAGGAGCGAGGAGTGAGGAGTGAGGAGTGAGGAATGAGGAGCGAGGAGCGAGGAGCGAGGAGCGAGGAGCCTAAGACATGGTTCGCAGGTACTTTACCGTTCAACCCTCCTATGCACAGACGGCTTGTACTAGTACCTACGGATTCTTGATGGTGATGCGCCGGTTGGCCCTCACCCCCCGGCCCCCTCTCCCGCAAGCGGGAGAGGGGGGGAAAGAGAACGCGATTCTTGGTACTCCCCTGCGATCTCATCATGAACGCCAAGAATCTCACGGCCTTTCCCCCCTCTCCCACGTTGTGGGAGAGGGGCCGGGGGTGAGGGCCATTACGGGGCAAGCCAAGAGTGTAACGTAAGAAGCCTCTTTCTGAAACCTTGTCTAACCAAACTTTGCGCCTTTGCGCCAAACAACAGGAGCCAACTATGTCCCAAACACCAGAACCAACCCACGACTTGAACGAGGCGATCATCACGCGGGCATGGACGGATGACACCTTCCGCGAGGCGCTGCTGCACGACCCCAAAGCGACGTTGGCAGCGACGTTTGACGCTGAACTTCCCCCAGAAGTAGAACTCAAGGTGGTTGAAGAGACCGCGCTCACCCGCTACCTGGTGCTACCCTGGCAGCGCCCGATCAGCCGTCGCACCATGCTCAAGACCATGGGCGGCCTCATGGCCTCCATTGGGTTGGCGGCGTGGTTCAGCCTGACTACCGAGGTGCAGGCGCAGGCACAGCGCGACCCCGCCTTCCGCCAAGAGTTGCTGCGCGATCCCAAAGCGGCGCTCAAGCAGGGCTATGGCACAGAGGTGCCCGATTTTGTCGCGCTCCAGACGCTCGAAGAGACCCCGACGCGGCGCTACCTGGTGCTGCCCTTCCGCTCGCGGGTGGATGCGGACGAGCTGCGCGACACGGATCTTGAGGCGGTGGCGGCGGGCGGGCGCAGTTCGGTGCCGCCCGGCTACTGTGGAGGTGGTGGTTCGGGGGCGAATGTGGCGGGGCTACGCTGCCACTAAAAGAGCAAACGCAATACCGCAAAAGGAACGCTGTTGCTCACGAAGCGATTGTCATGCTGAGCGCAGCGAAGCATCTCTTTTCGCCTGACGAGAGACCCTTCGC
>RSAS01000097.1 GCA_003934145.1 Candidatus Viridilinea halotolerans
GGGGGTGCGGGGGCATGGCCCCCGCAAAACCCCCATCCCAGTGGGGAGGATACGGAGGGCGTAGCCCCCGTATCCTCCCCACAAACGGTAAAGCATATCGCCGCAAGGCGAAACCATCCCTAGGGTTCTTTATCGCGAAGATACCACTGGATCAGCAAAAACACTGAAGTAATCTGTGATCGCATCGCGCGCTTGGCTGAGGCTTGGGGCTTGGTGTACCGCGACGCGCAAATGGGATGCGCCAGGCAGGGCCACAACAAATTGGCCGATCAGTTGCTTGGTCTTGTTGAGCGCGAGGCGAGGGGCCATCTCTTCCTCGCACATGGCCATATAGCGCAACAGGAAGTCGAGTTTATCGGCGGGCGTGGGCTGAATGGGCGCTTGACCAGCGCGTAGTTGGGCGATCTGCAAGAAGATCCAGGGATTCGCCATGGCAGCACGGCCAATCATGACGCCATCGGCGCCGCTGGCGCGCAGGCGCACGAGGGCATCGTGGGCATCTTGCACATCACCGCTGCCGATGACGGGGATGCTGACGGCGGCCTTGACGGCAGCGACTCGACTCCAGTCGGCTTGGCCGGTGTAACGCTGTTCGCGGGTGCGCGGATGCAGGGCGAGCGCGGCCACGCCACAGTCCTCAGCGAGCTTGGCGGTTTCAAGGTAATTCAACTGCTGCTCGTCCCAACCCGCCCGAAACTTGAGCGTAATGGGCACCTGCACTGCTGCCCGCACCGCCCGCAACATACGTTCCATACGCGGCAGATCTCGCAGCAACGAGGCACCATGGCCGCCGCCGGTAACCTTGGGTGAAGGGCAGCCACAGTTGAGGTCAATAATATCGGCCCCGAGTTGTTCAACCATCTGCGCCGCGTGGGCCACCAGATCGGGATCGTTGCCCGAGAGTTGCATGGTCAATGGGCGCTCTTCGGGGTAAAATGTGAGCAAACCATGACGGCGCAGCGCTTTCGGGCTGACGCTCGCCGCGTTGGTCATTTCGGTACTGACGAGGCCACAGCCCCCCATGCGCAAGATCATACGCCGAAAGATGCTGTCGGTCACTCCTGCCATAGGCGCTAAAACGATGTTAGGCGTAATACATAGCTGTTCTATGATATAAGAAGTGGGTAGTTTTTGAATATTTTCTTGACTAAGCATAAAAATTTGTAAAAAGCTTTAGAAATGATTCGCAACCATGTTACCGTTTGGCGCTGCCGCGCTGTTGAGACTTCGCCCCATGGGCATGAATTTAAGCCGACAAGCGAGGTTCGTAGTAGGGGCTTTAGCCCCGCCGACAAGCGAGGTTCGTAGTAGGGGCTTTAGCCCCGCCGACAAGCGAGGTTCG
>RSAS01000267.1 GCA_003934145.1 Candidatus Viridilinea halotolerans
GGGGGGGGTTGGGGGGCAGGGCCCCAAAGAAACCACCCTCTCGGCGGGTTTTGGGGGCATGCCCCCAAAGAAACCCCCCTTTTGCGGCGGGATTTTAGGGGCCGCAGGCCCCTAAAATCCCGCCGCAAAAGGGGTAAACCCCAACCTCCACACATTATGAAACTTCTGATTCTTTGGGACATTGACGGCACCATTCTCAGTAGCGACGGGGTTGCAGCCGCAGCGATGCGCGACGCCATGCGCGAAGTGCTTAGCCCCACGACGCCGCTGGCGCATACGAGTTATGCAGGCAAGACCGATTGGCGCATTGTGCGCGAGAGCCTGCCGCTGCTGGCTGCGGAGGTGATTCACGCTCGTCTGCACGATTTTGCTGCTGCGTATGCGCAACGCCTTACGGCCCAACGTGATGAGCTCGTGCGTCGTTCGCGGCTCTTTCCGGGGGTGCGGGCGGCCATGGAGGCGCTGCGCCCTTACGGCTACCAGGCACCGCTCACCGGCAACATCGCGGCGGTGGCGCGGCTCAAGTTGGAGTGTGTGGGGCTATTGGAGCACCTTGATGTGGCAGTGGGTGCCTATGGCGACGATCACCACGAACGGCCCGCGCTGGTGCCGCTTGCCGCCGCACGGGCGGCGCAGCGCTACGGGCAACCCTTCAGCGGCCAGCAACTGGTGATTATTGGCGATACGCCCCACGACATCGCCTGCGGCCAAGCGCATGGCGCACGCACGATTGCCGTTGCCACCGGCCCCTATAGCCGCGCTGCGTTGGCCGAACATCGCCCCGACGCGCTGCTCGACGACCTGAGCGATACGGCGGCGGTGGTGGCCGCAGTGGCGGGGTGAGGGCGAGAGGCGAAGAAGCGAGATGCGCGGATGCGGGGACGTGGCTCCACACGCATGAGGCTAAGCCTCTGGCGGGCCTGCCAGCGGGGGGGCGTGGGCTTGATTCCCACAAAACCCCCATCCTAGTAGGAAGGATGCGGAGGGCGTAGCCATCCGTATTCTTCCCACAAACAGCAAAGTAGGTCGCCACAAGGCGGAACCTGCCCCCTAAGGGATGGTTCGTAGCGCCTTTACAGTCTGCCGCGCTGGTAGTAGGGGCTTCAGCCCCGCGCTGGTAGTAGGGGCTTCAGCCCCGTATGCTCCTGGTAACAAGGTTGAAGCCCCTACTACGAACTTGTAAAGCTGAAAGGCTCTTTCTGAAACCATTCCTAAGGAAAGGGAGGGCTTTGCCCTGGCCTAAAATCAATACGTTTCAAATAAGACCTCACAGGTCTACTCTGTCGCATTGGGATGCCGTCATGAAAGACCTGTGAGGTCTGCGCTCGTCCTTATTTGA
>RSAS01000799.1 GCA_003934145.1 Candidatus Viridilinea halotolerans
ACCTATCCGTGACTTGCCGAGCGAATGTTCTGTCCGCCCTTAAACCCCCACCGGAGGGCCTCTCCGCGTCTCCGCGTCTCCGCGTCTCCGCCTCTCCAACTCTCCAACTCTCCGCCTCACACCTCAACCTCAAGCTCTTGCGTAAATCCACGCACCGCTTCGGCATCATTTACATTCACCAGCTTCGCCTGCGGCGTGATGCGTCGGATGAGGCCACTCAACACCTTACCCGGCCCAACCTCTAAGAAGGTCGTGATGCCGCCGTGAACCATGCGCTGCACCGAGGCAATCCAGCGCACCGGAGCTATCACCTGCGCCACCGCCTCGCGCCGCACATCGCCCGCAGTCAGCAGTGGTTCCGCCGTCACATTGGCAATCAGCGGCACCCGCAGATCACGCACCGTCACCGCACCAATCGCCCGCGCCATGCCCTCAGCCGCTTGCACCATCAGCGGCGAGTGGAAGGCTGCACTCACTTTCAGCGGCAATACGCGCTTTGCTCCCCGTTTACGCGCTAAATGGCTTGCCTGCTCAACGGCCAGGCTACTCCCGCTGATTACCAACTGGTCGGGTGCATTGTAGTTCGCCACCACCACTGCGCTTACTGTCTCTGCGTGGGCGGCCAAGGCCGTGTTCACCTCACGGCAAACTTCGTCAAGTGCCGCGCCATCCATGCCAATCACGGCAGCCATACTCCCCTCGCGGGCCTCAGCCATCAACTCGCCCCGCCGGCGCACCAAACGCAGTGCCGTCGCAAAGTCGAGCGCACCACCCGCCACCAGCGCCGAGTACTCGCCCAAGCTATGGCCCGCCACTGCCGCCGGTGGCGGCAAAGGCGCCCCTTGCCGCTCCGCCAACGCCCGCAACAGTGCTGTACTCATCGTCAACAATGCCGGTTGCGCATTCTCCGTTGCCGTCAACACCTCCTCCGGTCCCTCAAAGCAAATCCGCGTCAATGGCATCCCCAGCGTCGCGTCCGCCTCCTCAAACACCTCCCGCGCCGCCGCCGATGCCTCGTACAAGTCACGACCCATCCCTACCACTTGCGACCCCTGGCCGGGGAAGACCCACGCTGTTTTCATAGTGTTGTTGATCTAGAAGGGTGTGAGAGCTAGGCTCTCACACCCTCGTTGGTGGAACGTATTGCTGGGGCCATGCCCCGTTGTGCGTCACGTTGAGGGCTATCGCCCTAAAACCCATTGGTTTTTTGGGGGCCATGCCCCCGCCCCCCCTCCCGACTGGGGATGCTTTCGGGGGCCATGCCCCCGAACCCTGCTAGTGGCTTGACTTGCTTCGTATGGCGCTGCGCTTCCGCCTCTCGCCTCTCCGCCTCTCGCCTCTCCGCCTCTCGCCTCTCCGCCTCTCGCCTCTCGCCTCACTCACACCCCCAGCGCACCACACTCGATCCCCACGTCAAGCCGCCGCCAAAGGCGGTAAGCAATACTAAATCACCAGGCGCGATCAGTCCCTGCTCAGCAGCTTCGCAGAGCGCCAGCGGCACCGACGCCGCCGAGGTGTTGCCATAGCGATCCAGGTTGACAAAGACCCGCTCCATCGGCAAACCCAATCGCTTTGCTACCGCCTCAATGATGCGTACGTTCGCCTGGTGGGGCACCACCAGCCGGATAGCATCAAAGCTCACCCCCGCCTCACGCACCGCCTGCTCCGCCGATTCGCACATGCCCCGCACGGCATGCCTGAAGATCTCGCGCCCATTCATGTAAACATACTGCCGCCGTTCGCTCAACAACTCCGACGTTGTCGGCAGCAAGGTTCCCCCCACATCCACCGCCATGAGCGTCTCACCCGCGCCCCACGCACCAATATTGCTCGCCAGTGAACCAAATGGCGCTGCACTCACCTGAAGCACTACCGCTCCGGCACCATCGCCAAAGAGAACACAGGTGTTGCGATCTTCCCAATCAATGAAATGAGTAAAAACATCAGCCGCGATCAACAATAGCACACGGCTCATACCACTACGCACCAGACTCGTTCCTACACTCAATCCATAGACAAAGCCGCTACACGCCGCAACAAGGTCAAAGGCCGCTCCACGTCCCATCCCAAGCATGCGCTGCACCGCACACGCCGTCGCCGGAAAGGGCCGATCCGGCGTACACGTCGCCACAATCAGCGTATCCACTGCCTCTGGCCCCAACCCGGCCCGTGTCAACGCCGCACGCCCAGCCGCAGCCGCCAGCACCGACGTCGGCTCATCAGGGCCTGCCACATAGCGCTGGGCAATGCCTGTGCGCGAGCGAATCCATGCGTCGGAGGTGTCAATCCGTTGCGCCAACTCCTCGTTGGTCACCAAGCGCTGCGGCACAGCCATCCCCCAACCGACCAGCGCCGCATAACGCGGGCTACTCACACGCGCCTCCTAACGACAAAAGGGCACCAGCACGCATACGTGCTGATACCCTTTGTGCATATCCATAATCGTTCAGAACCTTACCTACTCAGCCGCCGGAGGCAGCACGATCACCTGACGGCCCTTGTAGGTGCCACAGGCCTTGCACACACGATGCGCCCGCATCATGCTCCCACAACGCGGGCATATCACCATTGTCGGTGGGGTCAAAGCCAAATGCTGGCGACGGTTGCCACGGCGATGACGCGAGACTTTACGCTTCGGTACTGCTCCCATATTACTTTCAACTCCTACCACTGCGTCGGTTATGGCGCTCGGCCCATGCCTTGAGCGCATCTACATTAGGTTCGCCGTTGTCCAACGCCACTGGACTCTCCGGCGTCGCTGCCAACTCGTCGTCTTCAAGCCCCTCAGACTGCACCGTATAGCTCATTGGCTGGTCACGGTAGGCCGGACTTACCGGGTTCAACGGCAACGCAAGCAAGCTGTACTCGCGCAGCGCCTCACCAATGTCCGCCATATGCAACTCATTGAGCAGAAACGGGTCATCATCCTCTGGCTGCGCCAGCCCACCTCCCGTGAAGATATCAACCACCGCATGAAACTGGTCGGCGAACGTCAGTTCCAAGGAATAGTCAAAAGCTTCCAGTGAGCGCACACACATAAGGCTTACCACCCCTTGGGCCTTGACTTTGGCCCAAACTCCGCCTGCAGTACGGGTAAAACGTACCGATCCACGAATCTCACGCAGCGTCAACTGCTCGTCCAACGGCAGCGCCTGTTCAGTAAATTCGTAATCTCGGCGCGCCCCCATCTCTTCACGGAGCAGTTGCGCAAGATTAAATTTGATATCTGTCATCACACAAACGCGGCGGCGTTGCAGTGTGCCACTCCAAACGTCGCATTATAGGCGCGAGATCGCGCCTTGTCAAATGTATGCGAGAACCAAGTCCCCTCATACACCCTTTTTCGCTCCCCCATCCAGGGCAATGAGTCCATTACGTACACTTGTACTAAGTTTTACGAGACGCTCATCAAGTTCTTCGAGGACATGGCGTGCATACGCATCAGCACCCGCCCGTACCTGTGCTGCTTCCTGTTCGGCCAATTGCAACAAGCGCGTGCGCTCAACTTCAACCGCCTCCAACAGGCCGCGCTCATCAAGCACCTGCTGCACCCGCGCCTGTGCCTCCGCAATCAAATGCTCCTGCTCTTGCACAATCCGCCGTGCACGCTTTTGCTCCTCAGGGATGGCGACCCGCATGCGATCAATGATGTCAAGCATTCGCTCCTCGTTCACCATCAGCTTCCCGTTAAAAGGAAACGGTACGCGCCGACCCTCGGCGAGAGCATCTTCCAGTTCATCGATCAAGTCGTCTAGCTCGATGGTCGTCACCCCCTTTGCGCAAACTTCTCGCGGAGCGCCACGACAATATGCGGCGGTACAAATTCCACCGGATCACGCCCCAAGCCCGCAATCTCGCGTACTGCGCTCGAACTAATATGGGCAAAACGGCGGCTAGCCATCAACACCACCACCTCAACGCTGCTGTCCAGCGACTGGTTGAGTTGCGCCATATTATACTCAGCCTCAAAATCGCTCACCGTGCGCAAGCCGCGGATCAACGCCACTGCCCCCAAATCCCGCGCCAAGTCCACCGTCAGGCCCGTGTAGGTCGTTGCCTCAATTTGCGGCAGATCTACCAGCGACGTGCGCAATAATTCCAGCCGCTCAGCCGTAGTAAAGAGCAAATTCTTCTTGGGCCGATCAAAGACCGCCATCACCACCCGATCAAACAGCCGCGTGGCCCGCGTCGCAATCTCAAGATGGGCATACGTGGCCGGATCAAAGCTACCTGGATAAACGGCAATGCGCATAATATTCATGGAAGCGGAACGGCTGCGGGGAGTTTTGGAGGAGCGCAGCCCCAACGCAACATACTAAGGGGGATGGTTCGTAGGCACGTTACAGCTTGCCGCTGCCGCGCTGGGGGGCGGGGGCATGGCCACATACGCATTAACGTAAGCCTCTGGTGGGCCGTCCGGCGGGGGTTCGGGGGCATGGCCCCCGAAAAATTTCCCCTTCCGGCGGGGCGCAGCCCCAAAAAGCGAAACTGTCCCCTATCCTTCAAACTCATAAATCGAAAAACAACAATCCCCTAAACGGCGAAACTTGATCCGCTGCAAACCAGGGTAGTTATCAGCCAAGACCACCCGCGGCGAATGGCCCACAATCGCCAAGCCGCTAGGCTTGCCCACCGCAGTTGTCGCTACTAAGCCCAACGTCGCTTCAATCTGCGGATCGGCATAGGGCGGATCCATCATCACATAGTCATAGCGCCGCGCTCCTCGCTGGCCCGTCAGAAAGCGTTCTACTGGCAGCGTATGTACCCGGCCATACTCGGCAAGCCGCGTATGCGCCAAATTGGCCTGAATGATCGTACAGACATGGGCACTCTGCTCCACAAAGTCGGCCCGCTCCGCCCCCCGCGAGAGAAACTCAATCCCCAACGAGCCGGTACCCGCATAGAGATCCAACACCTGCCCGCGAATACGCCCGTAACCCTCCAACACCGAAAAGAGCGACTCCTTCACCCGATCGAGCATCGGTCGCGTGCCCAAACCCTTCGGTGCCTTCAGTTTATGCCCCTTCGCCCGCCCCGTTATAACCCGCATGGTACTATTGAAGAACAAATGAGCAGAGGAACAGGCTCAGTCTTCTTCTGCTCCTCTGTTCTTCTGTTCTTCTGTTCTTCTGTTCTCCTCCTGCTACCGCTTCGTATACTGCGGCGCCTTGCGCGCCCGCTTGAGACCAGGCTTCTTGCGCTCTTTCACACGCGGATCGCGCGTCAGGAAGCCCGCCTTCTTCAGCACCGGACGCAGCTCTGGGTCAAGGTCGAGCAGTGCCCGTGCAACGCCGTGGCGCACTGCCCCCGACTGGCTATGCACCCCGCCGCCACACACCTTGACCAGTACGTTGAAGCTCTCCAAGTTGTCGGTGAGCGCCAGCGGGCTGCGGATCTCGCGCTGCAACAGATCGCGCGGCCCAAAGTAGTCCTCCGGCTGCTTGCCATTCACCACAATCTCCCCATTACCAGGGAAGAGGCGCACACGGGCTACGGCGGTCTTACGCCGTCCGGTGCCCTGGTAGTAGCGCTTTGCGTCCATGTGTTTCGCTCTCTCCTTAACATTTGATCAAAATCTGGGGCTTGTGCGCCCAATTGAGTTACGCCTTCCGGCGGGGGTTCGGGGGAGGCGAAGCCTCCCCCGGAGAACTTTTTTCTCTTTCGTTTTGGCGGCAAAGCCGCCAAAACGAAAGAGAAAAGAGGATTTGGGGCGCAGCCCCAACAGCGGGTTTTAGGGCAGTAGCCCTAACGTAATGGATCCCCGATCCCCCGCCGAGGGCGGGAGCATGCGAGGGAACCTGGTTCCCTCACCCGCCCTACACTTCCCGCTTCGTCGCGTAGGGCGGCGTCCAAAGCTTGGGCTGCTGGGCCGCATGCGGGTGGTGCGGGCCTGCATAGATGCGCAATTTGCCCATCAGATGACGGCCCATACGATTTTTCGGCAGCATGCCCTTCACTGCCGCACGCAAAATACGATCAGGGTGCTTGGTCAGCATCATTTTGTAGGGCGTTGCCTTGATCCCCCCGGGATAACCGGAGTGGCGATAATAGATCTTCTGATCGGCCTTCTTGCCCATGATCTTGATTTTTTCGCAGTTGACCACGACAACAAAATCGCCACCGTCATTCGAGGGGGTGTAGGTTGGTTTGTGCTTTCCACGCAATAGTGTGGCGATCTGCGTCGAGAGCCGCCCAAGCACCTCATCGGTCGCATCAACCACGTACCAGTCGCGCTGGATTTCCGAGGCTTTTTGATGATACGTCTTCATAATTCCTTCTCGGTCTTTTGGTTGTCTAACCTAGTTATTCGTTTGGTAGAATTGGGGTGTTCGGGGGCCAAGCCCCCGCGCCCCCGCCGGACGGCTGGCCTTGCGGGGGCCAAGCCCCCGCGCCCCCGCCGGACGGCTGTGCTTGCGGGGGCCAAGCCCCCGCGCCCCCGCCGGACGGCTGTGCTTGCGGGGGCCA
>RSAS01000963.1 GCA_003934145.1 Candidatus Viridilinea halotolerans
CTCCTTCATCCCTCCTCCTTCATCCCTCCTCCTTCATCCCTCCTCCTTCATCCCTTCCTCCTTCATCCCTCCCAAACTGCGCACAATCCGCTTAGGCAGTCCCGGTCCAGCATAGATCAGGCCGGTGTAGATTTGCAGCAGACTCGCCCCCGCCTCCAGCATCTGGGCGGCGTCGCTGGGGCTGGCGATGCCGCCGACGCCAATGATCGGTAGGCGGCCCTGCGTTTCGCGGGCAATCAGACGCACCACTTCGCGGGCGCGTTGCTGCAAGGGGCGTCCACTCAGTCCGCCAGCTTCGGCGGCGAGTGCCGCTGGGGCGGACCGTAGCCCACTACGGTCAATGGTGGTGTTTACCGCAATCAGCCCAGCAACGCCGTGATCGCTACACACCGTCAGCAATTCGCTGATGGCGTTGTCGCTCAGGTCAGGGGCGATTTTGACTAGCAGCGGGCGCGGGCGACTTGCGTGCGCTGCCGCGAGGTCGTGATTCTCGCGCTGCAATGCGCCCAAGAGCGTGGCGAGTTGGGCGCGACCTTGCAGCGCACGTAGGCCGGGGGTGTTGGGCGAGCTGACGTTGATGGCGATGTAACCCGCGTAGGGGAAGAGCGCCCGCAGTGATGCGACGTAGTCGTCTACGGCACCTTCAGGCGGAACGATTTTCGATTTGCCGATACTGATGCCCAATGGAATGGGCAGGGGCGGCATGGTGGCAAGGCGTTGGGCCAGCGCGTTTGCGCCAAGATTATTAAAACCCATGCGGTTGATGATCGCCGCATCGCCGATCAGACGGAAGAGGCGCGGACGCGGATTGCCCGGCTGGGCCTGCCCCGTCACCGTGCCCACCTCGACAAAGCCGAAGCCCAAAGCGGCCCAGGCGGGCAGCGCCGTGCCATCCTTGTCCATGCCAGCGGCCAAACCCAGCGGATTGGGAAAGCGCAAGCCAAAGAGGTGGCGCACCAGATCGGGATGGCTAAAGGCAAAGAGACGCTGCACCCCCGCACGCACGAGGCGCAACCGCCCCACCAACGCCAACAGGTGCAATGTCTGCTCGTGGGCCGCCTCGGCGTCGCCGCGTTGCAACCGAAAGAGAATCGGGCGGATGAGATGTTCGTAGATCATAGCGAGATGCGAGATGCGAGATGCGAGAGGCGAGAGGCGCGAGACGAGATGCGAGATGCGTTTGAAACGGCACTGCCGCGTACTGTAGTCCCCCCTCTCCCGCTTGCGGGTTCATGGTCGGACAGAAAATGTGTGCATAGCCGCAAAAGAGCGCATAGCAACACCAAGAATCTCAATGTCTTCCCCCCTCTCCCACAACGTGGGAGAGGGGGCAGGGG
>RSAS01000306.1 GCA_003934145.1 Candidatus Viridilinea halotolerans
GCCGTAGCCGCCGCGTCCGCCGCGATCATCGGCACCGCCGCGCTCCCCCGCGTCTCCGCGTCCTCGCGTCTCCGCATCACGGTAGCCGCCGCGCTCACGGGGCGGGCCGTAGCCGCCGCCGTGCGTCTCGACATCCCCATGTCTCACCCGGTTCTCTGTCCTCTGTCCTCTGTCCTCTGTCCTCTGTCCTCTGTCCTCTGCCCTCTGTTCTCTGTCCTCCCTCCGCATCCGCGGCGCCGCAATATGGGCACGCAACCCGGCAACCTCTTCAGGCGTCAACGGGCGCGAGGCCCGGAGGGGCAGATCGCCAAGCAATAGGTCGCCCTCGCGCACGCGAATGAGGCGACGGACTTCATAACCCAAGGCGTTCGCCGTCTCACGGATCTGGCGTTTGCGGCCTTCACGCAGCACAACGCTGTACCAAATGCCTTCAGGGCAGGTTTCGAGCAGCACCACCTTGGCGGGAGCGGTCATACTGCCGTGAAGCGGCAGGCCATCGCGCCAAGCGCGTAGCGTTTCGGTGGAGAGCGGCTCGTTGAGCAGGACGCGGTACTCTTTCTCGACCTCAAACTTGGGATGGGTGAGGTGGTGGGTCAACTCGCCATCATCAGTGAGCAGGATCAGCCCTTCACTATCAACATCAAGACGGCCAACGGGAAAGAGGCGGGTAGATGTCGTGACGAGACCAAGCACCGTAGGACGATTCTGGGGATCGTCAACCGTCGAAACAAACCCGACGGGCTTGTGTAGCATCAGGTAGGTGCGCTCAAGCGGTTGGCGGACGGGCTGGCCATCAAGGAGCACACTATCTTGGGCGAGATCCACACGCAGCCCTGGCTCTTGAACGATACGGCCATTCACACTGACCCGACCAGCGGCGATAATCGCCTCGCAATCGCGGCGGGAAGCAACCCCGGCGCCGGCGAGGACTTTTTGGAGACGTTCTGCACTCACAAGGAACCTTCTTCTTTAGCCCTTCAGGGCCATGCACGAAATAATCCTGGCGATTTACCCTCATTCGACGCGCCGGCCATCTGCTGCGACATCACGTCGGGGCGTAGCGGCGAGCGCAAAGATCGGCACAACCAGAAAGGGCAGTATACCACTGTTGTTGCGTGTGGGCGGGGGTGTGACGTCGTAAAGTTGGCAGCGAACCTGCCAACAGGGCACGGCGGCGCCGTGCCCCTACGCGGGGTGACTTTTTGCCGCTGCCGCGGCGGGGGTGCGGAGGCATGGCCCATGCGCATGAACGTAAGCCTCTGACATGCCTGTCGGCGGGGGTTCAGGGGCATGGCCCAATACCTTTCAAATAAGGGAGAGCATAGACCTCACAGGT
>RSAS01000764.1 GCA_003934145.1 Candidatus Viridilinea halotolerans
TTCTTCTGTTCTTCTGTTCTTCTGTTCTTCTGTTCTTCTGTTCTTCTGTTCTTCCGTTCTTCTGTTCCCCTGTTCCTCTGTTCTTCTGTTCCTCTGTTCTTCTGTTCTTCTGCTCCTCTGCTCCTCTGTTCTTCTGTTCTTCTGTTCTTCTGTTCTCTCACCATCCTACCCCTGCAACGCCACCGTCGCCAAGCGTGCCTTCGCGGCTGAATCACGCATGATCGTATCGGTCACCACCACCTGCAAGCCCAATGCCTTAATCGAGTTCATCAACGCTTGGTCAAGCTGATCAATCACCAACGTATCAATGAGATCGGCATAGATCTGAGCAATGCCAAAGGCCGAGACTTCGTAGCCCATGGCGCGCATCAGCGGGGCGGCTGGCCCTTTAATGGCTGCGCCACCCACAATCGGGCTGATGGCCACGATGGGGACGGCGGTGGTTTGCAAGGCCCGGCGCACCCCTGGCAGCGCCAAGATCGGCCCAATGCTCACAATGGGGTTGCTGGGCGCAAGTAAAATATGATCGGCCTGCGCAATCAAATCCAGTAACTCGGGTGTTGGCTGAGCGGGGCCAGCGGCGTGTAGGCGCACATCTTGCACGTCATCCTGTGCGCGGCGCTCCACAAAGTAGCGCTCAAAATGCATCTCGCCCGCAGCAGTCACAATATGGGTGGGGGCCGGATCGTTACTCATCGGCACGATGCGCACCTTTACCCCCAACGCTTGACGCAAATGGTCAGCAACGTGGCTCAGCGTCCACCCCTCGCGCAGCAGCGCAGTGCGTTGGATGTGCAGCGCGAGATCGCGATCACCCAACTTAAACCACTGCGGTGCCCCCAACTTGCCCAACCACTCCATGCAAGCCGTCGTATCGCCCGCAATGCCCCAACCCTGCTCACGGTCAATCAGATCGGCCAACGTACAGGTCACAATATCGAGATCGGGAGCGATCATCAGGCCATGCAGCACAAAATCGTCGCCAGTGTTGACCACGGCGACAATCTCTTCCGGCGGGACAACCTGCACCAGCCCTTCCAGAAATTTTGCAGCACCCACACCGCCAGCAAAAACGAGGATCATGGGGGGATTCCTATGTTGCAACAACGGACACACCGCAAGACACCCTAACTTATACCACAGACCATGCCTTTTTGTTACGCTTTGGCGGCGCAGCCGCCAAAGCGTAACAAAAAGGCATGGGGGTGACTGAAATCTGTGGGGCTGCGCCCCACACCCCGCCGGGCGGCGGGAGGATGCGAGGGAACCAAGTTCCCTCGCGCACCCTTATCCCCGCTGCGCGGAGGTGCGGGGGCATGGCCCCCGAAAAATTTCTACCGGAGGCAACAAGGTTGCCCTGCCCCCCTATACGCGGTATCATACTGATGTACCAAACGAAGTACACCCCGCGCCAGAAATTAGAGATCTATGTGCTATATCCCCCGTCAGTGGAGCCGAGGGTTCCTTGTTGCTCTGGGTCTGCTTTGGCTCCTCTTGTCGGTAGCCACAACTGCGCCCCAGGCCGTCGCGCAGCCACGCAGCCCCATCTATTTGCTTGATCTCGAAGGGGTGCTGAGCCGCTATAGCATTGGGGTGGTGCAGCGTGCCCTGCGCGATGCAGAAACGAGCGGCGCGGAGGTGTTGATTCTGCGCCTTGGCGTGGATGGTGCAGTACTCGAAGATACGCGCCGCCTCGCCGATCTGCTCGTGGCCGCCGAAGTGCCTGTGGTGGTCTATGTGGCCCCTGGCGGCACGCGCAGCGGCGCGGCGGGGGTGTGGCTGCTGACGGCAGCGCATATCGCCGCGATGGCGCCCAATACTAGTTTTGGCCTTACGACACCTTTGGTGCAGTTTGGCCCTGAATTGAGTGCCGCGAGTGTTGATCTGCTGCGCAACGAGGTGCAGACATTGCTTGAAGAGCGCAATCGCGCCCGTGGCCGCAGCACGGATTGGATTACTGCGGCGGTGTATGAGGGCGCCGTACTCAATAATGAGCAGGCCAGTGCGCTCAATCCGTCCGCCGTCGAGATCGTGGCCCGCGATCTGGCCGAATTACTGACGCTGCTTGAAGGGCGCGTTGTGACCCTAGACGATGGCACCAGCCAAACCCTGCGCACACTGGGGCGTAGCGCCGAACCGCTGCAACTCACGCTCTGGGAGTGGCTCCTCCTTACCCTCGCCACCCCCACCGTCGCCTTCATGCTTTTGGTGATGGCCGGTATCGCCGTCTACGCCGAGTTCCTCAGCCCTACGATTGGCGCCTTGGCCGGCTTGGGCTTTGTGCTGCTCATCTTGGCCATGATCGGACTCATCGCTCTGCCCGTGCGCTGGCTGGCCGTCTTGGGTGTCGTCATCGCTTTCGGCCTCGTTGCCGCCGACATCTTTTTGCCCTCGCACGGCCTTGTTACCCTCGTTGGCCTCGTTATCCTTGTGGTGAGCGCCATGACCATGTTTGATGGTACCCAAGCCCCCGGAGTGGCCGTCGCCCTCTGGGCCGTTCTCGTTGTGAGCGGGAGCATCGCCGCGTTCGCCGCCATTGGTGCCTATCTGGCCTTCCGCTCGCGCCAAAGCCCCATTGCCACCGGCCAAGAGGGCTTGCTCGGGCGTATGGCCGAGGTGCGCAAACGCCTCGAACCAGAGGGCATGGTCTTCGTCGAGGGTGCGCTCTGGCGCGCCGTAAGCGAAGATGGCGAAGTCGAGGTGGGAGATTATGTACGCATTACGGGTGTCTATGAACTGCGTCTGACCGTGCGACGGCTCGCAGCCCCGCCTGAACCGCCTGCCTGAAAGGAGTTGCTACGCGTATGAATGGTGTATTCATTCTAGCTTTTGTCGCCCTCTTTGCTTTTCTCGCCCTGATGGTGTTGCTCTCCGCGATCAAGATCGTCCCTGAGTATGAACGGGGCGTTATTTTTCGCCTTGGGCGCTTAATGGGCGCCCGTGGCCCCGGTATCTTCCTCGTCATTCCCGTCTTTGAACGCATGATACGCGTTGATACCCGTGTGATCACAATGGATGTACCAGCGCAAGAAGTGATCACGCTCGACAACGTGACAATCAAGGTGAACGCGGTACTCTACTTCCAGGTGATGAATCCCAATTGGGCCGTCACCAAAGTAGTAGATTATATTCGCGCCACAATGCAGATCGCGCAGACGACATTGCGTTCGGTGGTGGGCCAAGTGGAGCTTGACGATCTCTTGGCGCAGCGCGAAAAGATCAACCAGAAGCTACAGAAGATTATTGATGAGCAGACCGAGCCGTGGGGCATCAAGGTGACGATTGTGGAGGTAAAGGATGTAGAGTTGCCGCAGAACATGCAGCGCGCTATGGCCAAGCAGGCCGAAGCAGAGCGCGAAAAACGCGCCAAGCTCATCCATGCCGAAGGCGAATTGCAAGCCAGCCGGGCTCTCGCCGACGCGGCGGCGGTTATCGGCAGTGAACCAGCAGCGCTACAGTTGCGCTATCTCCAAACCCTCACCGAGATCTCGGTGGAGAAGAATAGCACTATCATCTTCCCGCTGCCGATTGATACGCTGAAGACCTTTTTTGATGATATAGGCGATCGGCGACGCTAGGCAGGTTTGCTTGGTGCGTATTGGCAGCTACGCCGCCAATACGTACCAAGCGGTAGGTGGGGGTTTGGGGGCGAAGCCCCTCCGAACCTCCCCCCCCCTTACGCTCACCGGCCATTGACCTCACGCTCTGCCCGTGCGGGCAGATACTTGCGCACCGTCTCAATCAGTTCATCCACAAAAAAGGGCTTCATCACATAGGCGTCTACACCGGCAGTGCGGGCATGACGGCGCACATCGGGGGAGTCGTAGGCGGTGATGAGAATCATTGGCGCATGTTCACCGTGCTGGCGCAGCACCTCCACCAACTTGAGGCCCGTCATCCCGCGCAGGTTATAGTCGGTGAGCAGCATATCAAACGGGTGCGCCTCCCATAACTCCAGCCCCTCTTCGGCGCTGAGCGCTGCAGCAAACTCATAGGGGATGCCAAGCGATGGGAGGGCAAGTTCGATAATCCGCCCAATGTGATTGTCATCCTCCACGAGAAGGATGCGTAGTCGTCCTTGATTTTCGGCTACCATAGCATACCTCGGTGGTTGCCCGCTTGAGGAAATCCCTCTCGTTTTGCGGGGGTAAAGCGCATCGTACCACACTCTCGCCCCTTAACGCAAGTAAAAAGATTGTAAACACTCACCAGGGGTGAATTGCAGAGGGGGCGCATGGGAACCATGTCCCCTCACATTCTCCCCACCGGAGGTGACTTTGACAGAGCATAGCGCCGAATCTATAATAATTCATGCTATAGTAGGTAGGGGTTCGGGGAGGGCTTCGCCCTCCCCAAAAATTTCCACCCAATTCTGAAGTTCCAGAAATATCACCTAAAAAACTATAGGATCACGCGATTCTGCTCTGAATAGGAGATGGGTAGCGTATGCGCCGTGATGACCTTCAGCTCCGTTCACTCGTAACGGCTCTCTTTGCTCTGTACCTGTTTCTCTATCCGTTTTCGTTGGCCCTCGTAGCGCTGGATCGCGTGCCGGTCTGGGGAACTTGGATGGGAGGGGCGCTGCTCATCTTGCAAGGCACAATCCTCGGGCTTTGGCTCACCATCAATTTTGGGCGCTGGGGGGCAGTCGCTTCCTTTTGGGTGCTCTTCCTCTCATGGCTGATTGAACATGTGGGCGCCACCACTGGCTTTCCCTTTGGTAGCTACAGCTATACCGATGTCTTGCAACCCCAGGTCTTGGGCGTCGTGCCCTTAGCTATCCCCTTCGCTTGGCTGCTCATTGTCCCTGCGGCAATGGCGGTGGGTGATCGCATTATCTATCGCAAGGGCGTGCCGGTTGGTGATGAGCGCGAGGTGCGCTTCGCGCGGGTACTGATGGCCGCTGCTTTCGCCCTGTTGCTTGATGTGACCATCGAACCCTTTGCGGTCAACGTTAATCAGTACTGGGTCTGGAGCGACGCAAGCGCCGGAACCTACTATGGCATCCCTTTTTCCAACTTTGTGGCGTGGTTCGTCACGAGCCTGATCCTCAGTTGGGTACTCTTGGTCTACCGTGCCAAGGCGGCCCAGAATCGCCCCACGGCTCAGCGTGCCGTTTATTGGCCGTGGCTGCCGGTGACGCTCTATATGACCAACTTGACCATGTTTGTCGTGGTCAATCTGGCCCGCGATCAGGAATATGCGGCCTATATCGGCGGGCTGATTATGTTGGTGCTGATCGTCCATTGGGCGCAACCGCGGCTGGCGCGTTGGTTGCGCGAGGCTGATCAGAAGTCGGGTATTTCGTAGATAAAGATGCCTATTTTTAACCGCAGAGTTGCGCAGAGTTACGCAGAGGGTGGGCTGTTCTCAGTCAAAAACTCTGCGCAACTCTGCGCTCTCTGCGGTTGTAAACGTAAGGATGTGTTGTCTTGATCCGCCACCGTTCATTCCCCTATTTCGTCCTCTTTGCGGGTGTTTTGGTTGCTTCGACCGCTTCGATCTTGGTGCGCTTCGCAATGGATGCGGGGGTGCCTGCGTTGAGTATTGCCGCTGGGCGATTGGCGTTGGCTTCGCTCTTGCTGACGCCGTTGGCATGGGTGCGCGTCGGGCCGGAGCTGCGGGCGCTGAGTCGTCGCGATCTGGCGCTGGCCATTTTTTCGGGGGTAAGCCTTTCGTTCCATTTTGCGACCTGGATCAGTTCGCTCGCCTTCACTTCAGTCGCCTCAAGTGTGGCGCTTGTCGCCACCAACCCGCTCTGGGTAGGCTTGGCTTCGCTGCTGGTCTTTCGTGAACGGTTGGGGCCGCTCAACCTCTTTGGTATGGCGATCACGCTGGTAGGTACGCTGCTGATTGGCATCTCTGATACGACCAACAGCACCCAGCCTAATCCGCTGCTGGGCAATATGTTGGCTCTCGTCGGGGCGATCACGGTGAGTGGCTACCTGCTGATCGGACGCAGCCTGCGGCGGCGCATGAGCGTTCTCGCCTATATTTACGTGGTCTACACGACTGCGGCGGCCATCCTAGTAGCTTGGGCGTTCTTAGCAGGCCAATCGTTGTTGGGCTTCCCGCCCTACGTCTATGCGCTGCTGTTGGCTATGGCGCTCGGGCCGCAACTACTCGGCCACACCGCCTTCAACTACGCGCTCTCGGCCATTTCGGCCACCTTCGTCGCCATTGCGATCCTGGGCGAGCCGCTTGGCTCGGCGCTCATGGCCTTCTTTCTCTTTGGCGAAGGCATTGCTCCGCTGCAACTTACCGGCTTTCTGCTGCTGCTGGTGGGCATCTTAGTGGCCTCACGTGCTGAAGTGGCCGTGAAGCAGGCCGGGTAGGGCTACCGCTCGCAAAAAGTTTGTTATGAAAAAAACAGAGCCGCCCCATCGGGGCGGCTCTCCTATGCTTCACGCTTCACGCTTCACGCTTCACGCTTCACGCTTCACGCTTCACGCTTCA
>RSAS01000912.1 GCA_003934145.1 Candidatus Viridilinea halotolerans
GTTGCCATGCGATTCCAGAAGGGGGCGCACACGTTTTCTGTCCGCCCTTAAACGGGGAGACGAGGGGGCGGAAGGCGGGAGGCGGGAGGTGAGAGGCGGGGAGGCGAGGAGGCGGGAGGCGGCCATGGGGTCTTCTGTGTCTAGGCTGATGCAGAGCGATGATACTCGATCTTATCCTCTTTCAAGACGATGAATTTTTGTCTTTGTAATTCTTTGATGATCGCCATAACCTCTTCTTCCGAGATATTTTAATATACTCAGCTCGTGTTCCCATCTTCTGAAGCGCTGCGGCGGTCTCAAAGAAAATTTTACTTTGATTAAAACCAAGAAATAGGCGCACATAAAAATTCTCATGATCTAACAGGGATAATTCCACTGGTTGTACATTTTCGTAATCAATTAAGACGTAATTTGTACGCATCATACTGCCCCTTCTCCTTGGTGTTTGCTGGAGGATGGTGAGGATATACGAGAATGTATAGCCACTCGCATGCCTCCTAGTATATACGCACACTGTTTGGAAAAGTTACGGCTGCGACTGAAATCTGCACTACCCGCCCCACGGTGGCTAAACAACGCAACCTCTGAGGCTGAATCAACGTCTAGCAAGGTAGAGGATGATACGTGGCACATCCTTGCCACGGCACTCCTTTGTGGCATGTTGAGGCAAGCGATGGGGGTGGGTGATGCGACGCTTCTTTTTGCCAGGGGTGTTACTGGCGCTACTGCTCATTATGGTGCTGCTGGTGGCCTCGGCGGTGGGGCGTGAACCAGCGGCGGCAGGAACGGGCGGATCGGTGCGTGTCGAGCAGGTGGATACGACGGCGTATCCAGAGGTGACGCTCTATGTCGCGGTGCGCGCTGCGACGGGGGAACTGACGACGGCACTTGATCAGGCTGATTTTCGGCTGCATGAGGATGGCGTGCCGGTGGAGTTGGTGGGCTTTGCCAGTGCTGATCGGGTGACGAGCCTGTTGGTGCTAGATCGATCGTGGAGTATGCAGAAGTTTGAGGATGGCAGGATGGAGGGTGCGCGTGAAGCAGCGCATGCCTTCGTTGAGTACATGCGCTCTAGTGATCAGACGGCAATCTTAGCGTTCCATGACGAACTAGAGCTTTTGGTAGATTTTACATCCGATACGGATCTTCTCAAGACAAATGTTGAGCATCTTCAGGCTGGAGTGGATCGTGGCACCGCACTCTATGATGCCATCGTCGCTGGCGTCGAGCAGTTGCATGGAGTTGAAGGGCGACGGCTCTTGGTGGTACTGAGCGACGGTGAGGATTGCCGGGAAGAAAATGATTGCCCCACCTGGGCTGGTAGTCAGCACAGCATTGAAGAGGCAATTGAGGTCGCCCAAGTTGCCAACCAACCTGTCACGGTGATTGGGCTAGGCGAGCGCAACCCATCAGCCGGGATTGACGAAGATACCTTGCAGCGTATCAGCGCAGAGACAGGGGGGAGCTATTTTTATGCGCCGGATGGGGCGGAGTTGGCGCAATTGTATCGTCAGCTTGCGGGTGAAGTGCAGCAGGAGTACCGTTTGAGCTATGTGAGTCCGCGGCCTTTTTATGATGGCACGCGGCGCGATATTCAGGTACAGGCGGGGACGGCGCAGACGCAGGCGGGCTATACGGAGCGCCATTTGATCAATGTGGTGGCGAGTCCGTGGGTGGGTTTGGTGTTGCTGACGCCGTTGGTAGTGCTGCTGTTGCTCCCGCGCATCTGGCACGGACGAGGACGCAACGCAGAGACGGGGGATGCGGGGGATGCGGGGGATGCGGGGGATGCGGGGGATGCGGGGGATGCGGCGTTGCTGCTTGGCGGCCAGGCGTATGATGTAGCCCATGGTTGTAGCACATGCGGAGCTGAATTGCGTGCGGGGGCGAAATTTTGCGCCCAGTGTGGTGCAGCGCAGAGTCTTACTGAACCACGGCGCGCCTTTTGCGATATGTGTGGACGGGCGTTGCGAGAGGGAGCGACGCACTGCACGCATTGTGGCGAGCCGGTAGCCGAGCAGAGGAGGGTGCTATGAGTAGCGGCACAAGCATGCGGATGCAGGTCTACTACCATGCGCTCTTCGGCGGCTTGGGGGGGCTGGCGGGCTGGGCGCTGGTGGGTAGCGTGGCGACGCAGACGTGGGGCGTGTGGGTGGCGGCGCTCTTTGTGGGAAGTGGGCTGGGGTTGGCGTTGGGGGCATTAGTGGCAGCGGCGGATGGGGCGATGGTAAAGCGCAAGTTAGCGCGGGCGCTGCGTGATGGTAGCTTGGGGGGCGTGGCGGGCTTAGCTGCGGGGGCGGTGGGGATGGTGCTGGCCCAGGCGGCCTTTTTTGCACTTGAGGGGGGCTGGCAGGGACGCACCTTGAGCTGGATGTTGCTAGGAGGGCTGATCGGGGCTGGCGATCTTTTGGTACACCGGCGGCCAGTACGGGCGGGTTATGCGGCGGTAGGCGGGCTGGTGGGGGGCTTGATGGGGGGCTTAGGCTACGAAGGACTGACGTGGCTCTTGCTGGCGCAGAGTGGAGCGGCGCAGGTGTGGCTGGGGGGAATGGGCTTGGTGCTGGTGGGCGCATGCATTGGGGCGTTGATCCCCTGGGCGCGGCAGGTCTTTGCCTTGGGCGAGCTGCGGGTGGTGCGCGGCGAACAACAGGGCTTGGTACGCGAGGTGAGCGATACGGCAAGCATCGGGTGTTATGATGGCAACGATCTCTACCTGCCCGATAGTGGGGTAGCATGGCGACATGCCGTCGTGCGGCGCAGCGAGGATGGTTTTTTGCTTGAAGTTCTCGCGGGGATTGACGGGGTAGCGCGGGTGGGCGAACGCATCTTGGGGCCGGGAGAAGAGCAACCGCTGCGCAGCGGCGACCGGATCGTGATTGGCGGTGCGGAGTTGGAGTTTGTGGGCAAGTGAAACGTGAGGCGTGAGGCGTGAGGCGCGAGGCGTGAGGTAATTGGTATAATCTAAGGAAGTGGCTTCAGCCTGCTTTATAGTTTGGGCACGCCCAGAGCATTCTGATGCCTCATTCCTATTTCCTATTTCCTAGCTTCTGTACCCTTCCCTAAGCTATGCTCGAATCTCTACGCACGCGGCTACAATGGCGCCTGATTATGGCCTTTGGCTTCGTGATGCTGTTGCCTACGCTTGGTATTGCACTCTATACACTGCATCGTGTAGAAGCGATATTGATACAACAAATTAAAACGGATCAACTTTCATTAGCAACAGCGTATACAAAGACGATTGAAAGTCAAATCACCGAAGCCGGAACAGATTTTCTTTTTATTTTACAATCGCAACTACTACACGAATTTATTGAAAAAGATCCAGAACATGATAGGGCGCTTGCTAATCTTTTTGCACAATTCTTAAATAACTCGCTGATCCACTACAGTGCGCTCTGTGCGTTGGAATTGAATGGACGTGAGCGAATTTGTGTGCGTGAAGGGGTAAGCGGGTATACGCTGGTGCCCAGCGAGCAACTGCGCAACCGCCATGTCTCGCCGGCCTTCATCGCCGCGCTGCGCCGGGGAAACAGTGGAGCGCTGCGGCTGCTCGCCATCACGGGGGGCGAACCGGGGGCGGGGGGAGCGCCAGTGTTGCTCTACTCACTGCGCTTTTCTGATGCGACAGGGCGACCGGCGGGCGTACTGATATTGGAAGCACCAATTACCCCATTGCTGCTTGCATTGGCTGACAGTGATAGCGACGTGGCGACATCGGTAGTCAATCAAACGGGTATTTACATTTTCACCAACAATCGTAACCTGATTAAGGATGGACAGCAAGAGCTACGTCTACTACAGAGTCATCCGCAGATTGCACAACAGATCTTGACACAAAGAGCAGGAGTACTGATTGATCCGCCCGCGCATCCAGGGCGTTTTTTCGTCTTCACGCGGCTGCAACCAACTGCGGAGCTAAATCAGCATTGGACAGTGATCTATGAGCGGCCATTAGCGAAGATCACGACCGAGATCGAAAAGACACGTTTCGTGATCATCGGGCTAACGTTAGGGGCCTTACTGATCGCCCTGAGCCTCGCTTTGGTCTTCGCACGGGGGATTGTGCGACCGATCAAAGCATTGGCGAGCGCTGCCGAACGGATAGGGCGGGGCGACCTGCTCACACCGATTCCACAGACGCATCAAGGCGAGATTGGGGCGTTGGGGCGAACATTGGCGCAGACAGTTACACGATTACGAATTTCTCTTGAATTGGCAGAACAGCGCCGATCGGAGGCAGAGACGCTCGCGGCGGCGAGTCGGGCCTTGGGGGCAACCTTGGATCGGGAGCAGGTACTTGATCTGATTCTGAGCGAGTTACGGCGGGTAGTGCCCTTTGACAGCGCATCGGTGCAGGAGGTGCGGGGCGAGGAGGCGGTGATTATTGCCTGCTATGGCTTGCTCGAAGAGACCGAACAGAAACAGGGCATGGCCTTCGCGTTAAAGCCGGGAATGACCCCGAATGCCGCCGTGGCGGCTCGGCGTGCGCCGCTCATCTTGGATGACGCGCCGCTGCATTACCCGTACTTTCACGATACCCCTTTCAACAGCGATCCGATACGGGGATGGATGGGCGTACCGATGTTGTTTGGCGAGCGGCTCATTGGGATGATCACCCTAGACAAGCACGAGGTGGGCTTTTACAGCGAGAGGCACGCGGGCCTGGCCTTAGCTTTTGCGAGCCAGGCGGCGGCGGCGATGGAGAATGCGCGGCTCTACGCGGCGGCGCAGCGCGAGCTTGATGAGCGACGGCGGGCCGAGGCGGCCTTGGCGCGCTTAGCGGCGATCATTGAAGCGACACCGGATCTGGTGGGCATGGCTAACGGAGAAGGGAACATGCTCTTTTTCAATCGCGCTGGCATGCGGCTCTTAGCCATCGAGCATGAAGCGGAGTTGCAAACTCTGCGCGTGGCCGACTTTTTTCCACCACGGTTATTGCCTTGGTTACGCACAGAGATCATACCGCTTGTTTACCAAGAAGGGACTTGGTCGGGTGAGACGACCCTGCTGGCGCGTAGCGGAGAAGAGATACCTGTCTCGCAGGTGATCATCTGCCACTACGGGCCTGACGGCAAACCAGAACTGCTTTCGACCATAGCGCGGGACATACGTGAGCGACAACGGGCGGAAGATGAGCTACGTCAGGCGCAGAAGATGGAGGCATTGGGGCGCTTGGCGGGGGGCTTGGCCCATGATTTCAACAACTTGTTGACCGTGATTTTAGGCGAAGTCGATCTCTTACTGTTTGATCTACCGGCGGAGAGTGAGTTACGCGCTTCGGCTGAACATGTACGTAGCTCAGGGATGCGTGCTTCGGCACTAACGAGCCAGCTCTTGGCCTTTAGTCGGCGGCAGGTCTTTCAAGTAGCGTTGATCAATCTGAATTTGGTGCTTGGAGACATTGAGCAGATGCTACGGCGGCTGATTGGCGAGCACATTGCGCTGCATGTTGAACTGGATGCCGATCTGCCGCTGATCCAAGCCGATCCGATACAGATGCAGCAGGTGGTGATGAATTTAGCAATCAATGCGCGTGATGCGATGCCAGCGGGTGGAACGCTGCAGATTAGCACACGAGGTGTAGCGGTAGATGAAGCAAATGATGCCAAGCCGTCCCACACACCAGCAGGACGTTATGTATTGCTGGTGGTGCGCGATACGGGCATGGGGATTGAAGAGGAAGTGCGCGATCACATTTTTGAGCCATTTTTTACCACCAAAGAGCGTGGCAAAGGAACAGGGCTAGGACTGGCCACTGTTCATGGGATTGTGCGCCAAAGCGGGGGGCAGATTGATTTTGAGAGCATTTCCGGGGAGGGGACGACCTTTCGCATCTATCTACCTGCCGTGGAGAAGTGCTGCACAGCAACTGTGGAGGCAAACCAGCGCAGCCACATGCAGCCATCACAGCCACGCAGCGGCACGATACTCTTAGTTGAGGATGACGAAGACGTGCGTAAATTAACCGCTCAGATCCTGAGGCGGCACGGCTTTACGCTCCTGATAGCGCGTGATGGACCGACGGCATTAGCGCTTGCGCGCGAGCATCAGGGAAAGATGGATGTACTTCTAACTGATGTCGTAATGCCAGGGGGAATGAACGGGGTGCAGATCGCGGCGGCACTCAGTGCAGAGCGTCAAGATCTACGGGTTATTTATATGTCGGGCTACACCGACAACACGCTGGTCGAGCCACACCTACGTGATGGAGTTGCGATCTACATCCAAAAGCCCTTCACGCCGGAGGGGTTGATTGCGGCGTTGCAGGAAGTGTTGGCGGAAGGCGAGAGGCGGGAGGTGTGAGGCGAGAGGCGCGAGGCGAGAGGCGCGAGGTGAGAGGCGAGAGGCGCGAGGCGCGAGGTGAGAGGCGAGAGGCGCGAGGCGCCCCCTCGCTTGGGGGTTTAAGGGCGGACAGAACATTCGCTCGGCAAGTCACGGATAGGTGATTG
>RSAS01000887.1 GCA_003934145.1 Candidatus Viridilinea halotolerans
GGTTCCCTCGCGCTCGCGTGGGGCGGATACGAGGGAACCGGGTTCCCTCGCGCTCCCGTGGGGGCGGATACGAGGGAACCGGGTTTCCTCGCGCTCCCTCCCTACAGCTCGTGGGGATGAGAACTAGGTGACCAGCAAGCATAGAGAGCTGCTGGCAGGAGACGGGCGGTTTGGGCTTCAACGAGTGCCAATTCACCGGCGCTCGTCGCCCCAGACCTTCCGCTGAGAGCCGACACAAGGACGTTATAGAGGGTCAGAGCCGACATATTGGTGGCATAGGCATTAAGCAAGAGGCCAAGAGGCCGGTCGCTCAACAACTGGGCACACTGAGCAACGAGGGATGGTAGTTGCTCATGCAAGCGCCAGATTTCGCCTTTGGGGCCACGCCCAAAGACGGGGGGATCGAGCAAGATGAGATCGTAGTGCGTACCACGGCGGATTTCGCGGGCGACAAACTTGCCCACATCGTCCACCAACCAGCGAATCGGGCGTTCGGTGAGGCCCGCAAGTTGCTGGTTATCTTGGGCCCAGCGCAACGCTGGCTTAGATGCGTCTACATGGGTAACGCGAGCGCCGCAACTGAGGGCATAGAGACTACTCAGGCCGGTGTAGCCAAAGAGTACTAAGCAATTGGGCGTTGGGCGCGTGGCGATCTGCTGCCTGAGCCAGGGCCAGTGGGCACTATGCTCAGGAAAGACCCCCGTATGACGAAAGGGCGTTGGGCGAACCCAGAAGGCTAGATTGTCATAGTGCAACTGCCACTGTTCGGGCAGGGGGCGGTGCTGGAGCCACGTACCCGGACTCTCATCACCACCACGGGGCTTCGCAAAACGTGCATCGGCTTGCTGCCAAGCCGATGCAGGGAGGTTGCTCGGCCAAATAGCCTGAGTCTCGGGGCGAATCAGGGTATATGCGCCGAAGCGTTCGAGTTTCATCCCCTCCCCCGTAGCGAGCAGCGAGTAGTCATGCCAAGGCGGGGGGGTCAAGAGATGAAGTTCGGGCATAATAGTTTTTGGTGGTTACCGCCCACCTCATTAACCGGAGCTACGCTTTTCGATAATCTCTTTCGCGAGGGCATCGGGGAGCGGAGCATAGTGGGCGAACTCCATTGAGGAGGTCGCACGGCCTTGGGTAGCCGAGCGCAGATCGGTGGTATAGCCAAACATGGTCGCCAGGGGCACAAAGGCGCGCACGACCTGAGCGTTACCACGGGCCTCCATACCCTCCACTTGGCCACGGCGCGAGTTGAGATCGCCGAGGACGGTGCCGAGGAAATCCTCGGGGGTGGTAGTTTCAACCTTCATGATGGGCTCAAGCAGTTGCGGGCGGCCTTTACGCACGCCATCCTTGAGCGACATCGAAGCAGCGATCTTAAAGGCCATCTCGGAGGAGTCAACCTCGTGGAAAGAACCATCGTAGAGAGTCGCCTTGAGGTCAACGACGGGATAGCCGGCCATAACGCCGGTCTGCATCGCCTCTTTGATGCCCTGCTCCACGGCAGGAATGTATTCACGGGGAACAGAACCACCGACAATACCATTGACAAACTCAAAGCCGACACCGGCCTCTTGGGGTTCAAAGCGCAGCTTGACTTCAGCAAACTGGCCCTTACCACCCGTCTGACGAATGAAGCGGGTATGGATCTCGGCCCCTTGGGTAATCGTCTCGCGGTAGGAGACCTGGGGCTTACCCTGGTTCGCTTCGACCTTATATTCACGGCGCATGCGGTCAACAATCACCTCAAGGTGGAGCTCACCCATGCCTTTAATAATGGTCTGACCGGTCTCTTGATCGGTATAGACGCGGAAGGTGGGATCTTCTTCCGAGAGGCGATTGAGAGCGATAGCCATCTTATCCTGATCGGCCTTGGTCTTGGGTTCAATAGCCAACTCAACGACCGGTTCAGGGAAGCGAATGCTTTCGAGGACAATCGGCTTATCGGGATCGCAGATAGTATCGCCGGTGAAGCTTTGCTTGGGGCCGACCATAGCGGCGATATCGCCGGCATAGACCGTATCAATATCTTCGCGGTGGTTGGCGTGCATCTGGAGGATGCGCCCGAGGCGTTCGCGCTGACCACGCGTCGTATTAAGGACGTAGCTGCCCTTCTCGATGGTACCAGAGTAGACCCGGAAATAGGCGAGCTTCCCGACATAGGGATCGGCAACAATCTTAAAGACGAGCCCAGTGAAAGGGGAGGCATCGGAGGTTGCGCGGGTAATTAACTCCACGCCCTCGTCACCGAGAATCTGGCCGGGGAGGACACCAGCGAGGGCCGGACGGTCGAGCGGCGAAGGGAGGTACTCAACGACGGCATCAAGCAACTTCTGGACGCCCTTATTCTTCAGGGCAGAGCCACAGAGTACCGGCACCAGTTTGTTCTCGAGGGCTGCTTTACGCAACCCACGTTTGAGTTCCTCAATGCCAAGTTCTTCACCCTCAAGAAAGAGGAGCGTGAGCTCATCATCGGTCTCGGCAATCGCCTCAACCAGATCGGCACGCGCCTTTTGAGCCGCATCAAGGAGGTCAGCAGGCACATCAATTTCTTGTACATCCTTACCAAGGTCATCATTATAAATGGTTGCACGCATGGTAAAGAGGTCAATGGTACCCTTGAAGCTATCTTCTGCACCGATAGGCAACTGGACGATCGCAGGCTTAGCCCCGAGGCGGCTGATGATCATCTCAACGCAGCGATCAAAGCTCGCGCCGGTACGATCCAGCTTATTCACAAAGCAGATGCGCGGGACGCTATACTTATCGGCTTGGCGCCAGACGGTTTCGGACTGGGGTTCGACCCCAGCGACGCCATCAAAGACAACCACACCGCCATCAAGGACACGCAGAGAGCGTTCGACCTCAACGGTAAAGTCAACGTGGCCGGGGGTATCAATGATATTAATGCGATAGAGGGTATCGCCGAGTTTCCACTGGGCGGTAGTAGCGGCAGAGGTAATGGTAATGCCGCGTTCCTGCTCTTGGGGCATCCAATCCATCGTCGCGGTGCCCTCATGGACCTCGCCGATCTTATAGGTGCGCCCGGTATAGAACAGGATACGCTCCGTCGTCGTGGTCTTACCCGCGTCGATGTGGGCAATAATCCCAATATTGCGTACCTTATCGAGCTCAAACTGGCGTGGCATACCGATTCCCACTCCTAAAATCTAAGTTTAGAGACGACCATAATGAGCAAAGGCACGATTGGCCTCGGCCATCTTATGGACATCTTCTTTGCGCTTAATCGTACTACCGGTGTTATTGAACGCGTCCACCAACTCATTGGCAAGGCGCTCGTGCATGGGGCGACCGCTGCGGCCACGGGCGGCAATGAGTAACCAGCGCATGGCGAGAGCGTAGCGACGATCGCTCTTGACCTCAACGGGCACTTGGTAGGTGGCACCACCCACACGCTTCGGCTTAACCTCGATGGAGGGGCTGGCATTACGCAGCGCCTGCTCAAAGACCTCGATCTGCGACTTACGGGTACGTTCAGCAGCGATGTCGAGCGCACTATAAACAACACGCTCAGCGACGCTCTTCTTACCGCGCTCCATCACTTTATTGATGAACTTTTGAACCAAGACGCTATCGTAGCGTGCGTCGGGCGCAGGAATGCGCTTCTGAATATCACCACGGCGGGGCATAGAACTACCTCGAGTTTATTAGGGTATAGGGCGTAGGGTACTAGCGATTACAATACCGATAACCCACAAATCCACAGCCTAACCCATAACATGTAAAGCAAAAAGTGCTATTTAGCGTTTCTTACCGACGGGTTGGGCATTCTTCTTGGTGCCATACTTGGAACGACCCTGCTTGCGGCCATTGACACCCTGGGTATCGAGCGTACCGCGCACAATATGGTAGCGCACACCGGGAAGATCCTTGACACGACCGCCGCGAATGAGAACCACCGAGTGTTCCTGGAGGTTATGGCCCTCGCCGGGAATATAGGCAGTCACCTCAATCTGATTGGAGAGACGCACACGGGCGATCTTGCGCAGGGCGGAATTGGGCTTCTTGGGGGTTACCGTTGCCACCTTGGTGCAGACCCCACGCTTCTGGGGGGAACCCTTGCCGCGGGTAAGCTTGCCTTTGAGTGAGTTGTAGGTAAAGCGCAACGCGGGAGCTTTGGTCTTCTTCTCAACGGGCTTACGCGGTTTGCGAACGAGCTGATTAATCGTCGGCATCCACAGCACTCCTAAAATCTGGTCACGTTTGAGCAAAAGCGGTGCAATGCACCATGGACTAAGGCAAAATAATATCCGAGCCCGATCTGGTCGCGGCTGTTGCCACGCCTTAGAACAGGCCGGTTCGGCACACAGAATATACTTGACGCACGGACTACGTGCGACGATGTAGGAGTATAGCACCGTGTGAGAGGGTTGTCAACTTGGGGTTTTGGCGGCTGTGCCGCCTGCTAGGGCAAAAAACGCAAAGGATCAACCGCCCGGCCATTGATTTTAATGGAGAAGTGGAGATGAATGCCCGTCGAGAAGCCGCCGCCAGCGCGGTCGTAGGTGCTGCCCATGTGACCAATGAGTTGTCCGGCATCTACATCGTCGCCAACGCGCACCAGCGGCGTGGTAATCAGATGGCCGTAGGTGGTCATGACACCGCCGCCGTGCTGGAGTTTGACGCAGTAGCCATAGCCACGACACCAACCCGCCTCGGAGACCCGGCCTGAGCGGGCGGCAAGGATCGGACTCCAGGCGCGACTGGCAATATCAATGCCATCGTGGAAGCCGCCCCAGCGCGGCCCAAAGCCAGAGGTGAGGCGTCCATAAGCAGGCCAGACCCAGCGCGGCGGCGGGGGCGGAAAGTCATTGCTTTCCGGGAGTGCCGCGACAACCTCAGGATCGAGGTGGAGCAGATCTTGGCGTACCCACCCCTGGTTCGTGCCGATCACGACCAGCAGCCAATCCTGATAACGCGCCTTGAGGGCTAATTGACGGCCAGCCTCAAGCTGGAT
Organism: Candidatus Viridilinea halotolerans; assembly: GCA_003934145.1. Classification (GTDB taxonomy): domain Bacteria; phylum Chloroflexota; class Chloroflexia; order Chloroflexales; family Chloroflexaceae; genus Viridilinea; species Viridilinea halotolerans. The sequence continues at coordinate 4,973 of RSAS01000887.1, forward strand.
GACGCGCACATGCTCGGTGCTTGGCCCGTTGCGCAGGTTGGTCTGTGGGGCGCGGACGACGCCCGCCGGTTCGGGCCCCCAGCGAGCCAGTCCCTCCCAGTCGCCTTTGGCGGCCAGCCATTCTTGGGGCAAGGGGCGGGTACCGGCAGGCACGAAGATTTCGCTCCCCGGAATAAGGCGAAGATCATCACCAATGGCATTGGGCGGGAAGGTGGCAATCGCTTCGGGGGCAATGGCAAAACGTTCGGCAAGCTGGTTCAGGGTCTCACCGGGGGCGACGCGATGGCTCAAGCCGGGAGTGCGCGGGATGCGCAGCGTTTGGCCAACGATGAGTGCATCGCCGCGATCCAGATAGTTGGCCCAGATCAGCGTAGCGAGGGGCAGATCGTAGCGTCGCGCCAGATCGCCAAGCGTCTCGCCGGCGGCGAGCGTATGGCTGGTCAGGAAGGCATCGGGTATATCAAGCGGACGTTGCAGCGCAGGCGCAGCAGGTTCGTGCGGGATGATTGGGACGGGGCGGCGGGGCACGCTGATGTTCAGGGCCACGAAGGGCGCTTCGTCGAGGCAGGGAGCGAATTGCACGGCGACACTGGCGATGAGATCGCTATGACACGCAACGTTCGTGGGTGCGGATGGCAACTCCTCGGCGTGGAACGCCACTTCTGGCGTAGGGTGAGCAGGCATGCCGAGCAGTTGACTAAGCAGCACGGCTGCCACCACCAACACCAAGACGTTATGGAGCAATAGACGCAGCGCCGCAGGCTCATCCAGGCCCCAGCGCCCGCCGACGCTTGGTGCGAGGAGGGTTTGTGCTGGCGTTGGGGCGGGTGTTGCTTGGCCACATGCGCGGGCGAGGGCGGCGCGCGCTGCGGCGGCACGGCGCTGACGTGAAGTTGCAGATGGGGTTGTTGTCATCAAAGTGTAGAAAGGGCACACGAGGGAACTTGGTTCCCTCGCATCCTACCGCATTTCGGCGGGGCGTGGGGCATAGTTCTACAGATTTTTTTCACACTCATATTAAATAGTGTTTGCATAGATCTTTTTACTATGCCAAACAAAAGCGGTAAAGGTCAGTAGATAGCAAGCAAAGCCAATCCAGAAGGTGGTGGCAATCCCCGCAATGAGCGCCAGAGCCACGGCCAAGACGGAAGCACAGACCGACATGGCACCATTAAGGCCCCACAGCCAAGGGCCGAGTTCGGGCGAGCGTGCGCCAACCATCTTCATGCCAAGTGGAAACGCCATACCCATGAAGAAGCCGAGGGGCGACATGATTACCACAGCGAGCGCAATGCGCGACACCATCGCCGCACTTTCAAACTGGCGAATCAGGAGGGGGGTAACTAGGCCGAAGATGATGAGCATGCCGAGCAATCCACCTAAACGCAACATGCCGCCTCGGGTGAGGTTATTTACCTGTATCCCTTGGGTACTCAGACTGCCAAGACCACTGGCGAGCAGCAGGGTAAAGAGCACCAC
>RSAS01000435.1 GCA_003934145.1 Candidatus Viridilinea halotolerans
CTTGGCGTAATGTACGCCAAGCGCCCTCTGGTTGTGTGGCGGGGAGAGGGAGATTCGAACTCCCGAGGGCTTTTTACACCCTACTCGTTTTCGAGACGAGCACGTTCAACCGCTCCGTCATCTCCCCACACGAAGCCCTATTATACGCCGGATCTGCATGGCGTCAAGCTATGCAATGCAACGCTTCACGCTTTTTGTCGGGTGCTGGCGGCAAAGCCGCCAACACCCGGCAAGTCACCGCGTCTCGGGCAGGAGCGTGTAGGCGGGGAAGTTGCCGTAGAGTTGCTCGTTGGATGCGCCGAGGGTGACTGACTGGACAAGGTATTTACCGCCGACGAAGCAGCCCTTCCAGGATGCGCCCATGCCGCCAAAGACCTCTTCGCGGTCGCCACGGGAGCGGACTTTGTTGACGCCGACTTTGAAGGAGCGCAGTTCGCTGGTGACCATACGTGCGATCTGGGGATCGTCGGTGGCAATTGAAGAGACGAGGTTGCCGTTGGAGATGTTCATTTCGCTGATCATCTCTTCGATACCATCAACGACGACGATGGTGTCTACCGGGCCGAAGGGTTCGTTGTGGTGGAAGCGAGCGTTGCGTGGGACGTTGAGCAGGGTAATGGGTGCGAGGTACGCAGAATTGTCTTGGCCGGGCAGGAAGCGTGCGGGGTCGAGTTCGCCTTCAAAGAGGCTGATTGCGCCTAAGCCAATCGCTTCGGAGTACATCACGCGCAGCTCTTCGACCTTGCGGCTGTTGATCAGCGGACCGAAATCGAGGTTGGGCAGCGCGTCGTCGGGACTGTCTACGAGCAGCGGATGGCCGATCTGGAGCGACTTGACAGCGGGCAGGTAGGTGTCGAGGAATTTGGGGAAGAGTCGTCGCTGCACGATGAAACGAATGTAGGCGGTACAACGCTGTTTTCCGTAGGCGAAGCCCTTTTTGATCTGCGCGGCGAGGTTGGGCCAGTCGGAATATTCCCAGATGCCGTAGCAGTTCACACCCTCCATTTCGAGCATATAGCGCTTTTCGCGGTCGTAGAGGCTAGCCGCGATGTCGCGTCCGTTGGACTTGCCGCCGACGAAGGCGAGGCATGCGACGTCGGGGTTGCGCACGAGCGCATCGGAGAGGAGGCCGCCCGATCCGCTGACGAGCGAGACGGGGAGCCCAGCGCGACGGGCTAGGGCAAAGCCGAGGGTGAGGGCGAAGAGCCCGCCGTCGGTAGGGGTCTTGGCGATCGCCGCATTGCCCGCGAGGGTTTGGACGAGAACGGCGTGCATGAGTACGGAGTAGGGGTAGTTCCACGAAGCGATGTTGGAGATGAGGCCGAGGGGCGTGCGCCCGGCCAGCATCGGCTCAACCTCACCCAGATACCACTCCACACCGGAAATGCAACGATCAATGTCGTCGCAAGCGAGCGCGAAGGGCTTGCCGATCTCCCACATCAGCAGATGGGCGATGAGATCGCGGTGGGTACGCAGCAGTTCCAGCGTCGCCGCGACACGGCTTTTGCGCTCATCAAGGTCAACCTGGGACCAATGGGTATGTTCTTGGGCGGCAAAACGCACCGCGCGTTTGGCCAGATCGAGGTCAATCATGGGCATGCGCCCCAGATCATTGCCATCCACCGGACTCGCATAGTGCTTGCCGTGACCGGGGTGGCTCCAATCGCCTCCAATGAGATTGAGGACATTTTCATCGGCACCAAAGGCTTCAGGCGCAACGCTGCGCAAGCGGGCGAATAACTGGTTCCATTCGAGGCCGGGAGCGATCATTTTAGGCATAGAATTTTATCCTTTATTTACAAAGCTTCGATGGGGTTTTTACCGAAAAATAGGCAGTGGGAGGGGTTCGGAGAGGGATTCGCCCTCTCCAAACCCCTCCCCTTCCAGATTCTTCTTCTGAAAGACTAAAGCATACGCCGGTAGTATAGCATGGGGCGTATCCATATCGCAGTGGATCATGCCCCCTGAGCGGATACCTTTTGAGAGCGTTGATCTCGGGCCGACGCGAATGGCTATTCCTGATGTTGGCATTTACCAGCAGGATCTTCTCGCTGCAAGTGGGGGGGCTGCGCTGATTGCTGCGCCAACACTGATACTCAGCATGACAAACATCGCCGCGTTACTTTTGCGCTATTGCCTTTGCGCCTTTGCGTCACATGCATGGGCCGCACGCTGCCCGTTGCGGGGCTAAGCGCGGCCCAGTCCGCCTTCGGTGAGCAGGCGCACGACGCGCTCGATGCGCGTGACGGCCCGCGAGAGGAGCAGGGCGAGATCGGCAATGATGGCCTCGCAGAGGGCGGGGTTTTTGGCGATCTTGTCGCGTAGTGGCCTGATGCCTGCTTCGGCCTCATCAAGGTTGCCGATGGCGCGTTCAAGATTCTCCTCGGCCTCGTCACGCTGGCGGGTGGCCACTTGGGGCCAACGTCCGTTGATGGGCTTTCCTTTGGCGATGGCGAGAAAGCGCCGCACACGTTCGGTGCGTGCGAGCGCGTCGGATAGGTAGCGCTCGGTGTCGGTGATGAGTACGAGAGCGAGGCTCTGGTTGCCGCCGACTTTGGCCCGAGCGCCGTCGAGAGTGGTTTGGGCGCGCTGGAGGATTTGGGTTGCCTCATCAGCAAACCTCATCGCCCCTTCGCGTTCGGTCTCCACCTCGTTCGGCCAGCGGCGTGGTGTCGTGGACATAGGCTTTCGCGCTCTTTAACTCGCGCGCCGTGGTGTAGCGCAGCAGTTCGATCTGACGGAGCATCGCTTCACCGATTTGCCAGAGGATGATGGGTGTCCCTGCGGCAATGAAGCTGCGCCAGATGGCACCTTCGTAGAGGCGCCAGTCAACCTGCTGGGTCTTCCGTGCGGTCAGCGCAACCGGAACCAGGGAGATGAGAACACCGCCAGCGACTTCGGCCCAGATGTGATCGGGCTTGATGGGAAAGTGGCGCTCGAGGTAGCTCAGCGTGGCGGCGTAGGCGGTCGAGATACCTAATACTTTTAGGGTGACCTCGAAGGTCATGCCTTCTGGACCAGGGGCGTCCTGGATTTCGGGACGAGACGTTTGCATGTTCCTCACTTCCTTTCGTTGTCTCGTTGGGAGGTATTATACGTGCTTATTGTTGGTTTGTCTAGCCCTTATTGGGTGTTTGTTGGGATTTTAATCCGCGCCTAGTGTAGGACTAATTTGCGCTTGGTTGGATCTGATTACATGCGCAACCTCCTGAGATTTGCTGATTCTGTTGCGCTCGCTGGCAGTGTTAACACTGGCTTTTTGCACCGGATTGGGTGCTGTTCTGAGCAAGCACGGTTTGGCAACGTTCTAGCTCTATCCTACTACAAAACATAGTGGCTGACAAGAGCCTCATATGTGCTATTTAGGAACATCAGATTGGCCCCAAAGTTGCCCGAAAAGGGGCTTAACAAGTTCTATACTATGTGCTATAGTATCACCCAACAAGAACCCAATAATAACCCAAAAAGATGTGAGAAGGGGCTTGGGGGCTGTGCCCCATACCTTTCAAGTAAGGACGAGCATAGACCTCACAGGTCTTTGCTGATGGGGGCCTAGCGTGTCGGAACAGACCTGTGAGGTCTTATTCGCAAGGCTCAACCACTGAGCCAACGGCCCGCATCAGGGATTCGTAGGTGTCGAAATGAATTTTCTGTCCGCCCATGAACCCGCTTGCGGGCGAAGGGGCGAGGTAAGCGCAATTCTTGGTCTGACTAGCAACAAGTCTACAAAGGAGACTCCCATGCTTCAGTTGCCCCCCGTAAACCGCTTGCCTGCGTCGAGTGCGGCGGTGGCCCGTGCTCGTCTGCATGTTGCGCTGCGCACCGACCGAAACGGTGTGGCGGCAGCCGATGTGCGTCGATCTACCCGCACGGAGACGGTTGATCCGCTTTTGGGGCGGCTGTTGAGTGATGCTAGTTATGAGTAATGCAAAGCAGCTTACAGGGGAGGGGTTCGGGGAGGGCTTTGCCCTCCCCGAACTCCTCCCCCCACCCCTGAAAGACTACAACGTGTCGCGTGCATTGGCGCGAGCGTTGGCTGAAGTGGCGGCGACACTGGCTGAGCATGCCGCCGCTGATCCGGCGGCGGCGACGCTCGTGCGGCGTTGCGTTGCCCTGCAGGGCTTGCCCGATCCGCCCCTCGCGGCACCCTTTGCGCGGGCGGTGCGCCAGGCTGCTGACCAACTTGTGCGTGAGCATGGGTCGCCCGCTGAGGCGCTGTTGGCGCTGTTGGCGACGGACGCTGCGCCGGTGCAACACTTCCTCTGCGTGGCGCTGGAGGAGTTGTTGCTGGCCGCCACGCCTGATGTGGCGCGTTTGGTGGAGGTCTATCGGCGAGATGTACGCCCGGCCATGAAAGCGCACAACCCGCCTTTGCCACCTTGGTTGCGTGTGGGGCCACTAGTAACTCAGTTTTTACGCGACCTGTTGCCCCAAACGCTAGCCCAACAAGCTCGTTTGCGCCATCTGTTTTTTTCCCATGCTGAAAAGACAGCCTTAGAGAACGTGCGCGTGGCGCAGCGGGCGACGCCGCTGCCGTTGCTTGAGCAGTTTGGACAGGCGCTGGTGGCGACGAATGGGGCGGCGATTGCCCATGTGCAGCAGACGATTGTGCATGGCGATCTGGTTGGCCCGCTGCCGTTGGCACCCAGCGATCTGGCGCTGCTCTATGCGCGCTATCGGGCCTTTGTGGCCGAGACCTATGGCAATCTCGATTTTCGTGGGCTGTTGCAGATCCAGGCAGCGACGCGCTTGGGGTTGGATCAGATCTATATTGAGGTGCAGGCGCGCTTGCATCAGGGGGCGTGTGAAGCGCGGTCGTTACACGCTTTCGTGCGTGAAGAGCCGCTTTTGGTGATCTTGGGCGATCCGGGGAGTGGCAAGAGTACGTTGGTGCGTTATGTGCTGCTGGCGCTGACGCGTGGCGATGCGCAGGCGCAATTGGGCCTTGAACCGCTCTGGTTGCCGATCTTTTTCCCGGTGGCTGCGTTTGCCGCTGCACGTGCCCGTCAGCCCGATTTGGCCCCGTTGGATTACCTGAGTGACTATTATCGCGGCTTGTCGCAGCCCGCTTATGGGCCGCTTTTTGCGCGGGCGTTGGCGTTGGGACGGGCGCTGTTGCTCTTTGATGGCCTTGATGAGGTGCGCGAGGATCGGCGCACGATTGTCCATGCACTGGAAGCCTGCGCCCGCGAGTGGGATGCGGCGGGCAATCGTTTCATCGCGACGGCGCGCATTGTGGGCTACGATGAGGCGCCGCTCGATCCGAGTCTCTTTACGACGGTGGTACTTGAACCGTTGGCGGCTGAACAGATTGCGTGTTTTATTGAACGTTGGGCGCGCGCCTATGCGACGCTGGGCGCTGCTGCGGCACCGCCCGCCGATCCGCTGCTTGACGATCTTGTGCGCGCCGCCGCGATGGCGGAGTTGGAGCGTCAGATTGCGTTACGCAGCGCCAGTCTGCACGCGGCGGTCTTTGGCGAGCATCACGTTACGGCACTGGCGCACAATCCGCTGCTGCTGACGATTCTGGCACTGATCCACAATCAGGGCGCCCGCCTGCCCGACCGCCGCGTCGAACTCTATCGGCTCTGTCTGGTGGCCTTGGCGGAAACATGGAACCGCGCCCGTTCGCTGAGCGGGCGCCCGGTGGATGTGCATTTGGGCGACGAGTTGCTCGATGAGCGCTTTGTGGTCAATCTGCTCGGCCCGGTGGCGCTCTGGTTGCACGGCGAACAGGCGGGTGGTCTGGTCGATCAGGATGTGTTGGTGGCGCGCATCGCGGCGACGCTGGAGCAGACGGATGGTCTGGCGCGGCCACGGGCGCGGCGTTTGGCCCACGATTTTGTGGAACTGATGCGCCGCGAGACGGGCTTGCTCCAGGAGCGCGGCTACCGGCGTTTTGGCTTTCTCCATTTGACCTTTGAGGAGTATCTGGCGGCGCGCGGGCTGTTGGAGTCGTTGGCGGTGGTCGAGCCGGAGGCGCTGCTGTGCCGTTGGGCCGCCGATGTGCGCTGGCGCGAGGTGCTGCGGCTGGCGGTGGCGGCGGCGCCGCAGCGTGAAGCGGGGCGCTTGCTGCAGGTGATCCTGCGTGCGCCGAGTGCGGGCAACGACTACGGCAGGCCGGTGGTGCTGGCGGGCGAGTGTCTGCTCGATGTGGGGCGCAACGGCGCGGGGGGCCAGGCGTGGGATGCCGTGACGCACGGGTTGATGGCGCTCGTGGATGATCCTGGCGCAGCGGTGACAATGCGCGTGGCCGCAGGGACGACGCTGGGCCAATTGGGCGATCTACGGCTGCTTGACGCGGCGACGGGGCGGGCGGACGCGGCGGCACCCGACTACTGGTGTGACGTAGCGGCTGGCCCCTTCTGGTGGGGCGACGAATTGGCGCAAGGGCGCAAGGTGGCGTTGCAGAGCGCGACGTTGCCCTACGGCTTGCGCATCGCCCGTT
>RSAS01000273.1 GCA_003934145.1 Candidatus Viridilinea halotolerans
GCAGACCTGTGAGGTCTTATTTGAAACGTATTGGGGCATGGCCCCCGAAAAATTTTCCCTTCTGGCGGGGTTTAAGGGGCCGCAGGCCCCTTACGTTCATGCGCATGGGGCCCATGGCCCCCGAACCCCCACCGAACAGAGCTTAGCTTTAAGGAAATACAAGTCATGCAAGACCTCGCCAACGATCTCGCCGCACTCCACGCCCGCTTCACCCGTATCCGGGAGCATCTTTGACTTAGCCGACAAGCAGGCGCGCATCAACGAACTCGAAGCGCAATCCTCTGATCCAGAACTCTGGAATGATCCCCGCGTAGCTCAAGAGATCATGCAGCGCCTCACGCGCCTGCGCACAGACGTGAGCCAGTGGTCGGCCCTAGAGGAGCAACTGAACAACTTGGCCGAGTTGCTCACCCTTGCCAGCGAAGAAGAAGAGGATAGCGCCCTCCAAGCCGATCTCGTCGTCGAACTGACAGCCGTGCGCGACACACTGGATCGCGGCGAATTGGCCCTATTGCTCAGCGGGCGCTACGACGAAGGCGACACCTTCATTTCGATCCAAGCCGGCATGGGCGGCACCGATGCGCAAGACTGGGCCGAAATGCTGTTGCGCATGTACACCCGTTGGGCCGAAACCCGTGGCTTTACGGTCAACCTCGTGGATCGCAGCGAAGGCGAAGAGGCGGGCCTCAAGAGCGCGACGCTTGAAGTGCGCGGCCCCTATGCCTATGGCTACGCCCGCGCCGAAGCGGGCGTCCATCGCCTCATCCGCCTCTCGCCCTTCAACGCCAACCATACCCGCCAGACCTCCTTCGCCCGCATTGAGGTGCTGCCCGAAGTGGACGACGCGCCCGAAGTGGTCATTCTACCCGACGACCTACGCACCGATGTCTTCCGTAGCGGTGGCAAAGGCGGCCAAGGCGTCAACACCACCGACTCAGCGGTACGTCTCACCCACCTGCCCAGCGGCATCGTCGTCACCTGCCAGAACGAACGCTCGCAGATCCAGAACCGCGAGACGGCCCTGCGCGTGCTGCGCGGGCGGCTGCTCGAACGCGAACTCCAGCGCCAAGCCGAAGATCGCGCCCGCATGCGCGGCGCCTACCGCGACGCTGCCTTCGGCAGCCAAATGCGCACCTACTACCTCCACCCCTCCACCCTCGTCAAAGACCATCGCACCAACCACGAGACAAGCAACGTCCACGCAGTGCTTGATGGTCAGATCGACTCCTTCATTGAAGCCTTTTTACGCTGGAATGTAACCCAGGAGGGGTAGAATAGTCTCTAGGTTGCCCTGCAAGGGTAGACAAGGGAACCATGTTCCCTTGTCTACCCTTTAACTTAAGCCCCTAGCGGGCCTTCCGGCGGGGGATCGGGGGCATGGCCCCCGAAAAATTTCCCCTTCCGGCGGGGTTTAAGGGGCCGCAGGCCCCTTAAGTTAATGCGCATGGGGCGCAAGAGCCCCACACCCAGCTTTTATGGCGTGTTGGCGGCTTTGCCGCCAACACGCCATAAAAAAAGATACGCGGTGCGGGGGCGGCTTGGCCGCCCCCGCACCCCAACAAAATGGAGCAGTCAATGGAGACGAAGTTCACCCCTTGGCGCATGGACTATATCAAAGGCGGCGGTGCAGCCCCCGTGAGCGGCTGCGTCTTCTGCGCAATTACCGAGGCCCCTCCCGACCATGACCGCGAGAATCTGGTACTCCACCGCGGCGAACACTGCTTCGCCGTGCTCAACCTCTACCCCTACAACCCCGCCCATCTTATGGTGATTCCCTACGGCCATTGTAGCGATCTGGCGCTCCTAGAGCCACGCATTGCCAACGAACTCTTCACACTTACCCGTTGCGCCGTGGGCATCATCAACGCCGAGTATAAGCCCCAAGGCTTCAACCTCGGCATGAACCTAGGGCGCATCGCCGGGGCCGGCATCGCCGAACACCTGCACATGCACATCGTCCCGCGCTGGGGCGGCGACAGCAATTTTATGCCCATCATCGGGGAGACACGGCTCATTCCTGAGGATCTCGATACCACGTATGGGCGCTTGCGCGGGCGTTTTAGTAGTTGTTAGAAATTGGTGGAAAAACCAGGTTTTTCCACCTGCGCCTATCTAAGCGGGTCTAGGAGAACATGGTTCTCCCAGGTGCTCAACGCGGGTCTGGGAGAACGTGGTTCTCCCAGGTGCTCAACGCGGGTCTGGGAGAACATGGTTCTCCCAGGTGCTCAACGCGGGTCTGGGAGAGCCCGGTTCTCCCAGGTGCTCAACGCGGGTCTGGGAGAACGTGGTTCTCCCAGGTGCTCAACGCGGGTCTGGGAGAACATGGTTCTCCCAGGTGCTCAACGCGGGTCTGGGAGAACCCGGTTCTCCCAGGTGCTCAACACGGGTCTGGGAGAACCCGGTTCTCCCAAGTGCTCAGCGTGGGTCTGGGAGAACATGGTTCTCCCAGGTGATCAACGCGGGTCTGGGAGAACCCGGTTCTCCCAGAAATTACTATGCGCTCAGCGCACTATCAATCATATCGAGCAGCCACTCTACCTCAAAGGGCTTCTTAATAATCGCCGCGCCTTCAGCCTCCAAGTCGGCAAACCAGGGCTTGCGCTCAAGCGCCGTCATAAAGATAATCGGGATACCCTCATTCTGCAGGCGATCCTTGAGGTGCTGAAAGACCTCCACCCCGTCCATATTGGGCATCATAATATCGCTCAGCACCAAGTTGGGCTGCAAACGCTCCAGCACAGCCAACCCTTCGCGGCCATCGGGTGCCAACACCACATCATAGCCAACATGGCGCAGCGCATACTCTAGCACCGTCTGGAGTGCAAGATCATCGTCAATAATGAGAATGGTGCCCTTAGACTGAGTCATGCAACGCCTCCCACGGGATGGCCCTCCAGCCTTTGCGGGGGCAACGTGAGCGCCATTATACCAGAGGTTTTAGGGCCGTTGAATAGACGGGCGGATGCGCGGGATCGCCGTTCCCGCGCATCCGCCCGTGCATTGCGTTCTACCGCCTCACCAGCGGCAGCCAGACGCAGTGGCCAGTGCAGGGGCCGCCAGCAGTGCGTACAAGGAATTCGCGCTGGGCAGTAGCTCCACCAGGATTGAGCACACGGATCATGACGCTGCCAGGAGTGGTGAGCAGGCTGCTAGGTACCACCACCACCATACTGCGCCCATCATCAGCCAGCGATTGGCGTGTCAGCGGGGTAGTTCCCCACAAGACTTGTGAACCCGCAACGAAGCCATTGCCGTTGATCGTCAAGGTCTGGTTGGTGCTGCCCACAAGCATAGAGGTCGGGTTGAAGCTGTCGATGCGTAGCCCTTGGGGGAGTGGAGCATCGCCGCTCACCTCAAATGAACGCGCATCGCTGAAGAGGTTCCCTGGATTCTGTACCTTGACGCTATAAGTACCCGGTGTGGTGAGCAGGTTGTTGGGGATGGCCACCACCAGTTGCGAGCCATTGGGGGCAATAGAACTGGGCGTCAGCAGTTGATCATTCCACAATACGCGCGTCGCTCCGACAAAGCCAGCGCCAGTGATAGTGAGATTGAAGCCAGGACTACCCGTGTTGGCTGAAGTGTGGCTCAAACTGTCGATGCGGGGGCGGACGTCGGTGACACGCACGATCGCTGATGGTGAAGCGGCATGCTCATCGTTCGGATCATCAACTTGCACATTGAACGAACCCGGATTGGCGATGAAGCCCGCTGGGACGAAGGTGAAGATCTGGCCAGCATCGATGAAGAAGGTGGGTAGCGTAGTCCACGTCTCGTTCTGGCTTTGCCAACGAATACGCGTATTGGCTGTGAAATTGGCCCCAAAGACAGTGAGGACAAAGCCTTCGCTGGTGGCCTCTTTGGTGTCCGGGTTGATGTAGGTAATGCGTGGTGCGGTGTTCGCTACGAAGGGAAAATTCCTTGGTGCGCTCTCTGGGCCTGTACCTGTCCCGGTGGGCGAGGGGTTGCGTACACGAACCTCTTTGTTGATGGGATTGGATGTGAGGGGCGGAATGTCGCTGGCGCTCAGATCGATCCTTAAGTTCTGGCTGTCACTGAAGATCGCTGTCCGCCACTCACCATTCCACCGCACCTCTGCGCCATCGAAGAAGTTGTTGCCTCGAATGCGCAAGGTGAAGGGCTGTGCCCCCACCGCCTCGGAGGCGGGCAGAAAGGAAAGGATCTCTGGCGTGGGCATGCCTATCGAGAAGTTGCGTGGATCAGAGGTAACCCGATTGTCACAGATCGCCCCGCCACTGAAGTTGGCGACTTCTACTGTGGCATTACCTGCCTGTTGCAACAGAGCACTTGCCACCGGAACGGTGATGCGATTCGACCAATTAATCAGATCGTTGGGCACCGTCAGGCTCGTCTCGCTCCCACTCGGCGAAGTCCACGTCACCGTGAGCGGAGAGTCGGGCGTGTGGTAGAAATTGGTGCCACTGATCACCAACTGGAAGCCAAAACCGCCCGCATCAGAGCTATTCGGCGTGAGCGTGTCGATCACCGGCTTGGGCAGGCAGAGCGCGTAGGTAGCTGGATCGGATGCGATAAATACTTTGGCCGAACGTGGACCAAATACGTTTCGTACTTGAATCTGAATATTTGTATCAGGTGAGCCTGCCAATAAGCTAGAATTGACTGAATCAAGTTGAATCCTTACCTGATTTAGCACAGGATCAACCGTGATAGATTCGAAGATCTCAGCTCCATCCCAGAGAATGTTTGCCCCATCAAGAATATCACTCCCATTGATAGTGAAGCTGAAAGTGTTGATTGGTGGATCAGATTGCTGCACTACAGTGCCAGGTAGAGGATTAAAACCACTAATCACTGGCTTTGGGTTAGGTAAGGGTGTGAAATAGGTGAGAACACGATGATTGTTGCTGTCGGCTACCAGAAGATCGCGAAAACCGGGGAGTATCGCCACGCCAGTTGGTTCATTAAGGCTTACATTGTTCGTGGCCAAAGGACTCCCAGTGGTAAAGCTACCATCTTCGCCTTGACCAAAAACCTGATCGGCTAATTTATCATTGTTCGTTGCGTTCTGGCTAAAACGCAGCACTCGGTTGTTGCCCTTGTCGGCTACGTAGAGGTTATTCTGCTCATCTACGGCTACACCCGTTGGCCCATTGAAGATCCTGTCGGTTGTACCTGCAATGCCGGTCTGTCCGAAGACTTCACTTGCACTCTGCCCATTGGTGAAGTTGGGGTTAAAGACCAGCACACGATGGTTACCCGTATCGGCAACATAAAGTTTGCCATCAGGTCCAAGGGCAACAGCCGTAGGGTTGCGGAATTGATTCAAGTCGCTACCCTCACCAGCTCCGAGCGAGATATTCGCAGCCGGGCCGTTGGTGGTAGCGGCGTTCATGTTGCGAAAAATCTGGATGCGATGGTTGCCCGTATCAGCCACGTAGAGTGTGCCATCAGACCCCAAAGCAGCTCCTTGGGGTGACTTCAAGCCACTTGCTCCAGAACCCTCGAATTTATTGGTATATGCTGACTGACCAATTACCAGATCAGCATTAATAGGCATAGGCATCGTATCAAATGAGCCACGGAAACGAAGTATACGATGGTTTCCTGTGTCAGCTACATAGATAATATTGCCTGTTCCATTCGTTGCTACACCAGATGGATTATTCATTCCTACTTGGTTTACACCTGGGCTGCTTGATTCGCAAGTTGTCTGGCCAAGACAAGCAATCGCTGGTCTACCATCTGCCAATCCTTGTTCGGCATTAAAGATCATCACTCGATTATTGTCATAATCAGTGATGAAGAGCAGAGGAGTATCGCCGCCAGAGACGGCAATGCCTTTAGGAACTCTCATATCCGCTATCGTTGGATTCATCAAAGGCGAGGGAGTATTCGCCAAAAAGTTCATCTGCCCAACCACCTCATCAGCAATCGTGTCAAAGCTAGAACCTGACGCCTGCGCCGCTACCGGCGGGTTCGCCGGCTGCCCTAAACCCGCAAACACCAACACCCCCACCACCAACACGAAGAGGAACCGTAACTGCCGTGGTACAGCGTAACGTTGGACGCTCATGCCTTCACTCCTTTTTGACGAACATGGTAATCGTCACAGCATGCGTGGAAAAAACTGCTGCTGTAGAAGTGAACGGTGTTGTGGGGTGGTTTATGTTGTGCCGTTTGGCACGTTTGTGAGTTGTAATCTGCGGTGCAGGATGTTATCAGGATGGTTTCAGCTTTCATGCATTAGGGGCGCGCTCTAGCGCGCCCCTAATGCATGGTGGGTCGCGGGGGCCATGCCCCCGCGACCCTGCCGGGAGGCGAGATGCTGCGGGGCCGTGCCCCCGCGCCCCTGCCGGAAGGCGAGATGCTGCGGGGGCCGTGCCCCCGCGCCCCCGCCGGGAGGCGAGATGCTGCGGGGGCCATGCCCCCGCACCCCCGCCGGACGGGGAGATTCTTCGGGGGCCA
>RSAS01000776.1 GCA_003934145.1 Candidatus Viridilinea halotolerans
TTAGGGGCCTGCGGCCCCTAAAACCCCGCCAGAAGGGGAAATTTTTCGGGGGCCATGCCCCCGCACCCCCGCCAGCAGGCCCGCTAGGGGCTTACGTTCATGCGCATGGGGCCAAGCCATCCCAGCAACCTACCCACCAGCCGGACAAATCATTGAGGATAAACACGTTATGGAAACCCCTTTGCTCATTTACGGTGCCAACGGCTACACTGGCGAGTTGATCGCCCGCCGCGCCCTCGCCCGTGGCCTGCGTCCCACGCTTGCCGGACGCAACAGCACTGCCCTTGCCGCACTGGCGCAACGCCTCGGCCTGCCCTACGTCGTCGTGGGTCTCAACGATCCCGTCGAGCTTGAACGCGCCCTCAGCGGCCACACAGTCGTTCTGCACTGCGCTGGCCCCTTCAGCGCCACGAGCGCCGCCATGGTGGCGGCATGTCTGCGTACCGGCGTACACTACTGCGACATCACAGGCGAATTTACGGTCTTTGAGCATATTGCTGGTCAAAATTCTTCCGCCATCGCCGCCAACATCATGCTCATGCCCGGCGTCGGCTTTGATGTCGTCCCCTCTGACTGTCTTGCCGCCCACCTCAAGCGGCGGCTGCCCAGTGCCACCAAGCTGGAACTCGCCTTCCGCAGCCCTGGGCGCACCTCACGCGGCACGGCCACCACCATCCTCAAGGCCATTGACGAACTGGGGGGCTACAGCGTTGTGCGTCGCGCTGGCCACATTGAGCCCATCACTATTGGCAGCCTCAACCGCCAAGTAGACTTTGGTCGTGGCCCGGTCAATGCTACTGCCATCCCTTGGGGCGACATCTCGACCGGCTACCACAGCACAGCGATCCCCAACATCACCGTCTACATTGCGCTCCCCAGCGTAGCCCAGTGTATCCTCCCCTTAGGCGGGCCCCTGCTCAACCTGATCAGTGCCACCCCCATCCGCGACGTACTCCAGGGCTTCGTGCGCAACATGCCCCCCGGCCCTTCCAACGCAGAGCGCGCCACCGGCGTGAGTCTGCTTTGGGGTGAAGCCAGCGACGACACCGGCCAGCGGGTCACCAGCCGCATCCAAGCCATCGAGAGCTACACCCTGACCGCCATCAGCGCTGTCCTCGTTGCCGAGAAGATTCTCGCCGGCGAATGGCGCTCCGGCTTCCAGACGCCCTCCCGCGTCTACGGCCCTGATCTGGTTATGGCGATCGAGGGCACCCAACGGATTGATCTGTAGTTATCTCTTTGGTTAGGGATGGTTCGTAGCCACTTTACCGTTTGCCGCGCTGGGGGTGCGGGGGCATGGCCCCCGCAAAACCCCCATCCCAGTGGGG
>RSAS01000310.1 GCA_003934145.1 Candidatus Viridilinea halotolerans
CGCTGCGGCATTGTAGCATGGTTTGGTGTGCAAGGATTGGAGGAGGCTGCGCCCCCCATGAAACTCTCGTGTTGTTGCGCGTTGGTGGCGATGCCGCCGACGCGCAACAACACGAGGGAAGAGATTGCCATGAAAGTAACTCTATGACCACCCCCTTGGATCACTGGCTCACCCGCAGCCTTTACCTGAGCGTTGGCTTCAATGCCATGGGCACGCTCGCTATAGCGCTGCCGCAGGTCTTCTACCCAATCCTTGGCATACCCGTGCCAGAGCATCCCGTCTACCAGGCCGTCGCGGTACTGACGATTGCGCTGTTTGGGCTTGGCTATCTGCTCCAGGCGCGCACTGAGCAGCGTGATCGCACCTTTCTGCTCGTTGCCGCACTCGGCAAGATCGGATTCTTTGCTATCTTTCTCGTAAGTTGGCTCGTCGGCCTTGTTCCCTGGACGGCACCCTTGGTGACCTCCGGTGATCTGGTCTTTGCGCTGGTATTTATGGCGTGGCTGTGGGCGACACGCGCTGGGTAGGTAGGGGTGTGTGAGGGAACCAGGTTCCCTCGCACACCCTTACCTCTGTCCGCAGGGATGTAGGGCACCGCCCTACAGATTTTGATCGCACCCGAAGGTGATTTTGAAGGGGCCAAGCCCCGCCAAACCTCCCCACAGACGAAGTTACCCATGCACATTCTCCACATCTACAAAGACTACCCACCCGTCGTGGGTGGTATCGAGGGCCATTTGGGCCTGTTGGCTGAGGGCTTGGTGGCACGCGGCCACCAGGTGACGGTATTGATGAGTGGCCAGGGGTGGCGCACGAGGCGCACGACGCGAGCGGGGGTGCGGGTGGTAGCGGCGGGGCGTCTGGCGACGCTGGCTTCGACGCCGCTCAGTCCGGCGCTGCCGCTGCTGGTGGCGCAATTGCGCCCCGATCTGATTCATCTGCACCACCCTTATCCGCCTGGCGATGCGGTGGCGCTGCTGGCCGGAGGCAATACGCCGTTGGTAGTGAGTTACCACAGCGATATTGTGCGCCAGCGTCGTTTGGGGATGTTGCTTGCACCGTTGGTGCGGCGTACCCTGCGGCGGGCGAAGCGGATCATTGCGGCGAGTCCGGCCTACATTCGCTCCTCGCCCTTTTTGGCACCGGTGGCTTCGCGCTGTCGCGTCGTGCCCTATGGTCTGCCCCAGAATGCTTTTGCGCCCGCCGATCCGGCGCGGGTCGCAGCGATCAAGGCGCGTTGGCCCGCGCCGCGCACGCTCTTTGTGGGGCGCTTGCGCTACTACAAGGGGGCCGACCGGCTGGTGCGAGCGATGACGCACGTGCCCGGTCATGCGCTCTTCGTGGGGGCCGATGCGACGGTGCGCGCCAGTGATTTGGCGGCGTTGGCGGCGCAACTCGGCGTGGCCGACCGCGTACACTTGCTGGGTGACCAACCTGACGCCGAACTTGCCGCCTTCTACCACGCCGCAGATGTGTTTGTGCTGCCCTCGGTGGAGCGCAGCGAAGCCTTTGGCATTGTGCAGATCGAGGCGCAAGCCGCCGGGTTGCCGATTGTCTGCACGGAGCTAGGCACGGGCACGAGCTACATCACGCAGCACGGGCGCACCGGCATCGTCGTGCCGCCCGATGATGTGCCAGCGCTGGCGCGGGCGCTGCGCGTGCTCTTGGCCAACCCGGAATTGGCGCAAGCCATGGGCGCGGCGGGGCGCGTGCGGGCGCACGCGGAGTTTAGCCTCGAACGCATGCTCGACCGCGTGGAGGCGGTCTATGCGGAGGCGGTGAGCGCGTGAGAGGTATGGTTTCGCTGCGCGGCAAGGAGGGGTACACGCACGGGAACCTGGTTCCCGTGCCCCCACTACGGCCCTGCCGCTTGGCGCGTATCCATGTCGGGTTCTGCCGGCCAGGGCTGCACATTGCCTTCGCGGGCGCGGGCGCGGGCGCGGAAGGCGAAGTGGCGGCCTTCGTCGGGGCCGAACCAGGCATTTGTGCTGGTGCTGGCGCGCTGCCAATCGCTCCAGCCGCCGCGCGGCAGTTGGCGCACCTGCACGTCGTAACTGGCGATGGCGCTGCGGTTGGTGTTGGCCCCCCAGGTGATACGGTAGCCGGTGCCCTCACGCTCGATCTGCTGAATGCTGGCCGTGGGCGGGTTGGGGTCGGTGCGTGGCGCCCAAGCCAGCGCGTCGTAGCGCACGGCCAAGCCCTCGTCGGCGGCTAAATCATCAAGGAAGACGCGCGGGGATAGGTTTGGATCGCTGCCAAAGGAGTATGCGCCGAGCGAAGCCCACGCCCCCGCGTGAGCCTGTTGATCCAGGGGTACGCTAGTCGTGCCCGCGTCGTGGGTAATCTGATAGTTCGCCGAACGGGTGGCCAAGCCGCCGCAGTTGGGAATGTAGGCGAGCAGTTCGTAGTAGCCGGGCGGCAGATCGTTGGGCTGCCAAGCCGCCGCTGCGGTTGCACGGGCTACAATGCGCGTCGAGCCGGTCCACGTATGGCTGCCGCCAAAGCCGCACTGAGCCTCATTCCAAGGAAAACCCTGGCGCACAAACCCCGTGCTGGCATCATCAACCACCAACGCCCCCGCTTCGGCCTCGACGGGCGGCGCCGGCGGTGCTGCGGTGGGCGCAGGAACGGGCGCGGCCTGCGGCACCGGCGCCGTCACCGCCACCGCCGCGCCCGGGCCAGGATCGGCCCCTAGCCAGAGGAAGCTGACCTCCACCCAATCGTTATTGGTCATCCGCAGGTCGTCCCAGAAGGTGCCATCGCCAATATCAATCCCGTTGGGGTTATTGATGCGCCGCCCTTGCTCATCGCGGCCACCATTGTAGCCATTGTAATAGGCCGCCTGGGCCATCGGCACGCCCACCGGCAGATCGCTATAGCGCTGACGACGCGGCCCCCAATATTCATCGCTTGTATTCCAGGGGCCAACATCCCACACCGGCACCACAACACTACGCCCGCGATAGGTAACGCGCACACTGTAACGGTCGGTACCCTTGGGCGAGAGTACCGACCACGAAGGAAGCGCCACAAAGCGGTCACGTTCAACAATAATATGCCCATTGGCCGTCATGCCCCCCACAAGCCCCTGGCGCGTCGCAAAGATACGATAGGTCGGCGCAAGCTCCTGACGCAACGGCTCTTGCGCAGGTCGCGCCTGCACCTGCGCCACCGCGACGGTAAGCAGTGCAAGCAACAAGAACAAAAGCACTTGGCGTTGGGTCAGTATGCGCATAGAACCACCTATCGCGTGAAGCCAGCGAACGGAAATTTAGGGGCGGACAGAGAGTATGGGCGCTTTCACATAAGCCCTTTGCCCGCCGTCCCAGCCTCCCCCCTGCGGAGGGAGGGGCTGGGATGGGTTTGCGGGGGCGCTGCCCCCGCAAACCCCCTCCCAGCCGGGCGCTCATGGGCGGACAGAAAACGTGTGCGTTGCCCGCAAGAACCTCATTGCAACGCCAAGAATCGCGCAACCTTCCCCCCTCTCCCACAACGTGGGAGAGGGGGCAGGGGGTGAGGGCCATCCGTGGCTTCCCAAGAGCCTATCCGTGGCTCCTAGATGCAATGTTCTGTCCGCCCTTAAACCGCCGGGCGGGGGCACGGGGGCGCTGCCCCCGCAAACGCCTCCCCGCCGGGCGGGGGCGCGGGGGCAACGCCCCAGCAAACTCCTTCCCGCCGGGCGGGGGCGCGGGGGCGCTGCCCCCGCAAACGCCTCCCAGCCGGACGGGGGCACGGGGGCAACGCCCCCGCCGCCGCCGCGCAGCGGCAAACCGCGTAACTTGGTTACGCCCCCACCCCTAATAGACCAAATGCACAAACGAACGAATCACCTGTCGCGTCGGCGTCGGCTGCGGCGTAGGCACCGGCGTCGCCACCAAGCCCCCCTCAACACCAAGATTGTCGAGCGAAGGAATCGCCGCGATCCAGACCGGGCCGGGGTTGAGGGCGATCTCGCGGTCGCTGGCATCGAAGAGTTGCAGTTGGGCAAAACCTGCGCCCTTGCGCCAGACCGCTTCAATCATCTGACCATCCATAAAGATGCGTGCCGCGCCTTCGCCAATTACATCCTGCTCGATCCGTCCCTTGGCATCGCCAAGAATGGGGCGCTCTGGCACCTCCAGCACAATCACATTCTTGAAGTTCACCTGCTCGCCGCTGACCGCATCAACATGGGGGCGCTGCTGGCGGAAATAGAGGTAGCTGTTGGTGCTGCGGTCGTAATCCCAGCCCACAAAAGCCTCGCGGTAGATGAAATGGTAACGCACATACTGACTCGGCGGGCGTTGGGCCAGCGGTGCCTCATCTTTGATCAGGAAGCCGATTTCGCTCAAATCGGGCATCTCCATATCTTTGCTCGCAATGAAGGCAGCAATGCGGGCGCTCGATGTGAAGAGATTATGCGGCGCAAAACGATCGGTTGCGCGCCAGAAGGAGCGCGAAGCATCACCGCGCAGGGCATCCATATCGAGCAACTCAACCGAGAGCGGGATCAACGCTAGGGCGTCGGGCGAACCACCAGCATGCACAAAGACCCCGCGCATCCCTTTGGCATACTCGACAAAATAGGAACGGGCGCTACGCAACGGGCCAATCGTGGGCAGATCGGGGCTAATGCCTGGCACAAAAACGGCCATATAGCGCGTGATGCCAAACTCGGCCAGCGCCTCAAAGACCAGCGGCGCAGCATTGAGACCCGTCTGTGGATAGGCATCACGATGGTTGTCATACATTACCGTATAGGGCCGCTCCGTCACCGCGCCACGCAGCAGCGTCATCGGCGGCGGGGTAGGGGTGGGCGTAGGGGTGGCGGTCGGCGACCGCAACGGCGGCACACGCGTTGGTGTCGGCGTGCGCGTCACGGTCGGTGTCGGCGTCTGCGCGGACGCCGTACTCAGGCCACTCATCAAGGCCAAGCCAAGCAACAGGGCCAACAGGGTCATGCGTTGTGGGAAGTAGTTCATCGCTTTCTCTCTCCGCGAACGTGGCGGGTACACATCGTCTGCCATTCTAGCATAGATGCGCCCCAAGGGTTGGTTTGGCACAGCCAAGCCAACCCTTGGCGGTTGCAGTGCCACCCCTGGAGGGGGCGCGGGGCGGTTGCCCTAAAACCCGCTAGTGGGGCAAGCTCCACACGCTGCTTTTTTGTTCCGTTTTGGCGGCTGCACCGCCAAAACGGAACAAAAAGAGTTTATCGGGGAATGCAGGGCATCCCCCCCCGCCGGGCGGCTTCACTTGAAAGGAAAATGTAAACGGTATGTCATCCTTTCGTCACCTCTGTTGCTAGGTATTGCCAAGCCTACAACGTATGGTAAGCATAGCGTACCTCGTGTTGCGAAAGGATAGCAATCATGACAAACATACAATTACGTCAACTCAAAGGAGTCATGGCCAGTTGCTTTGCGGGCAGCCTCATGCTCCTCTTCCTGCTCTGGTCATGGAGCAGCTACGCGTCGGCCAGCCTGAGCGCCACCCCTAGTAATCCCCGCCAGAACGATACGGTCACGCTCGTTGGCAGTGGCTTTACCCCCGGCGAGCGCGTCTCAGTCTGGATCACCTATCCCGACTATACCGTCTATGCTGTAGCCGAAGTGGTAACCAACGACGATGGCAGCTTTAGCCACCCCTACCTGCCCGACTTCCTGGGGGCATCCTTTACACCGACGGGGCGTTACACCTATACCGCCTTTGGCCAACAGAGCGGGCGGGAGGTCTACGCCAGCATCAATGTTGACATCGGCCAGGGCGCACCCCCATCGCAGGCGGTCAGTTTTACAACCGAGACGCGCCAAGGGCATCAGGGGGCAACCTTTGTCTTCCGCGGTAGCGGCTATGCTCCCGGCGAGACCGTAGCAATCTGGTTGCGCTACCCCGACAACCGCGTGAACGATCTAGGCCACACGACAGCCGGATCGGGTGGTGTATTTGAATACGTTCTGCGCATGGGTGGCGCCCCCGTCGGCAACTATGCGCTCACCGCCTACGGCATGCACTCGGCCAGCACCGGCATCGCTGCATTCCAACTCTTGCCCGGCGACCAGACGCGCGCCCTGGGGAGCGCGACCCTCAACGCGGGGCCAAGCAGCAGCACGCAGCGCAGCTACCTCACCTTCAGCGGCGCAGGCTTTCAGCCCGGCGAGGTGGTGACCATTTGGACGACGCTGTCCGATCTCTCGACCCGTTGGGTAGGTGATCTGGCGGTCAACAGCGATGGCACGTTCCAGGCCAACCTCTACACAAACGAACGCGATCCGGCAGGCACCCGCGTCTATACCGCATTTGGTAACCGCAGCGGCCTACGCGCCACCGCCAATTACACCGTAGTACCCGGGAAGTGAGGCGGGGAGGCGGGGACGCGAGGACGCGAGAGGCGAGGACGCGAGAGGCGAGGACGCGAGAGGCGAGGACGCGAGAGGCGAGGACGCGAGAGGCGAGGACGC
>RSAS01000091.1 GCA_003934145.1 Candidatus Viridilinea halotolerans
CCCCGCGTCCCCGCGTCCCCGCGTCCCCGCGTCCCCGCGTCCCCGCGTCCCCGCGATTCATGCTATACTCTAGGGAGCTTTGCTAAGATTTGCCTAGATTTACCACGAGGCTCTGTACCATGACCGTTCAGACCGGGATCGTGATGCTCAATTTGGGAGGGCCGAAGAACCTTGATGAGGTTGGCCCGTTTTTGCTGCGTCTCTTTGCCGACCGCGAGATAATTCAGTTGCCGGCCCAACGTTGGCTTGGCCCCTTCATTGCGCGGCGGCGCACGCCGCAGGTACAGGAGCATTACCGCATGATTGGCGGTGGCTCGCCGTTGCTGCACTGGACGACGCTGCAGGGTGAGGGGATGGTGCGTTGGTTGGATCGTATTTCGCCTGCGACGGCACCGCATCGGGCGTATGTAGCGTTTCGTTATGCGCCACCCTTTAGCGACGACGCCCTGCGCCAGATGCAGGCCGATGGAGTGCGCCGTGCGGTGGCCTTTACGCAGTACCCGCAATTCTCGTGCGCCACTACCGGATCGAGTCTCAATGAGCTATGGCGTGCCGCGCGGCGGATTGGCCTAGAGCGGGCTTTTACGTGGAGTGTGCTTGATCGCTGGCCAACCCATCCGGGCTTTATTGCGGCGCTAGCACATTCAATTGAGTTAGCGTTGGAAAAAATTCCCGCCACGGAGCGAGCACAGACGCTGCTGCTCTTTAGTGCCCATGCGCTGCCGTTGGCGATCATCAACCGTGGCGATCCCTACCCCCACGAGATTGCGGCGAGCATGCATGCGGTAATGGCCCACTTGGGCTACCGCCACGAATTTATGCTCAGCTACCAGTCGGATGTGGGACCGGTGCGCTGGATTGGCCCCAGCATCGCGCAGGTTATTCCGCAACTTGCGGCCCAAGGGCGGCGCAGCATCGTGGTTGTGCCGCTGGCTTTCACTAGCGACCACATTGAGACGTTAGGCGAAATTGACCATGAGTATGCGGAGTTGGCGCACAAGGTTGGCATCCGCCACTTTGTGCGCGCCCCGGCGCTCAACGACGATCCCGCTTTTCTGCAAGCTCTCGCTGAACTGGTGCGCGATCACCTAGAGCGCGAGGCGGTCTGCTCAACGCAATACCGTCTGCGCTGCCCGGGTTGCACCAATGCGCAGTGTCGTCAGGTGGTGAATCCGGTGGCGGCGGGGGTGGGGGCGCTTGCGCATCACGTTTAGGGCTACCGCCCTAAAATCCGCTCCTGGGGCAACCCCCCCTTTTTTCTTGCGTGTTGACGGCGAAGCCGTCAACACGCAAGAAAAAGATTTTTTTGGGGGCGGCAAAGCCGTCCCCAAACCCCCACCGTGGGATGTTGTCAAGCTTCCCTCACCCCAACGAGCGCTTATTGGCCAGCGCGCGCTGGTACGCTTCGACATAGACTTCGGCTTGGCTTGTCCACGAGAAGTCTTGGGCCATGGCGCTGGCCATGAGTTTGTGCATATGTTGGGGCCGGTCGTAGTAGGTGCTAACGGCCCAGCCGACGACATCGTAGACGGCGCGTTGGGTGGCTTGCCAGAACTTGAAGCCGGTGCCGCTGCCAGTCGTTTCATCGTACTGCTGTACAGTATCATCAAGGCCGCCGGTGGCGCGCACAATCGGCAGGGTGCCATATTTGAGGGCGTAGATCTGATTGAGACCGCATGGTTCAAAGTAGGAGGGCATGAGGAAAAAATCGGCCCCGGCGACGATCCAGTGGGCCAATTCCTCGTGGTAGCCGATGTAGCTGCCAATGCGCCCGGGGTAGCGTCCGGGTAGGGGGCCAAAATACCACTCCAGCCCCTTCTCGCCCGCACCCAGCAGGGCAAATTGGACGCGCATATCACTGACGATGGCCTCAATCGAGCCGGCCAGCAGATCGAGGCCCTTTTGATCTACAAAACGACTCACGACGCCGATGAGTGGCACATTGGGGTCAGGCTCAAGCTGCATGCGTTCTTGTAGCGCCGCCTTGATCTGCGCCTTGCCCGCCATACGCTGGGGGGTAAAATGGTGCGGCAGGTAGCGGTCGAGCGCCGGATTCCACTGGTCGTAATCTACGCCATTGACGATGCCAATATAATCGGCCCCGCGCCGCGCGAGGTAAGGGGCGAACCCATCGGCACCAATGGGGGTGCGCGTCTCGTTGGCGTAGGTCGGGCTCACCGTTGTCACCAGATCGGCATAATAAATGCCGCCCTTGAGCATATTTATGCCGCCAAATTCTTCAAACTTATCGCTTGTAAAATTGACCCATTGCAAGCCCAAATAACCATACTCATCGGCGCTATAGCGTCCCTGATGGGCGAGGTTGTGGATGGTCAAGACGCTGGCCGCCCCGCCGAGGTATTCATCGTCCCAATGCCAA
Source organism: Candidatus Viridilinea halotolerans (assembly GCA_003934145.1). Classification (GTDB taxonomy): domain Bacteria; phylum Chloroflexota; class Chloroflexia; order Chloroflexales; family Chloroflexaceae; genus Viridilinea; species Viridilinea halotolerans. The sequence continues at coordinate 2,381 of RSAS01000091.1, forward strand.
ATCTTCAGATAAGCGGGGCTCAGCGCAGTCTGCCAATCGTGGGCATGAAGAATATCGGGGGCAAACCCGATATCGCGGCAGAGTTGTAATGCCGCACGGCTAAAGAAGCCAAAGCGCCGCACATTATCTTGATAATCGTAGAATTCAGGGTCGTGATACAGGCCGGGGCGGCCAAAATAGTGTTCATGTTCAATAAAATAGGTGGGGGGGCCATTATGCGTGGCGCGCTGCACGGCGCACCACTCTTGCGTATTGCCCATCCAGACCCCCAAAGGACTGAGGAAGGGTTCTAGCTGAAAACGTGCGCCATCAATTGCGGCATAACGCGGCAGAATCACCACGACCTCGTGGCCAGCGGCGTGAAGCGCCCGGCCTAAGCCCCCCACCACATCCGCCAAGCCACCGACCTTCGCAAACGGATAGCACTCCGACGCAAGTAGCGCGATCTTCAGTCGAGACATCACAAGGCGGCTCCCCACTAAGGTGGTTTATCCGGCGCGGGCGCTGGTGCGCCCGCGCCGGTGGATAGGTTTCCGGGAGGGCGTGGCCCTCTCGTACGCATTTATGCGCCACACGCTGATCGCATGCCCGCGCCGAAAATTATAGCATAAGGTACCTTTGCGCACAGCTTCACTCGGGTGACCGTTACCCCTTTGGGACTATCCCCGCTTCTTGCTCCGGGGGCCAGCCGAGGAGTTGACCGCGGCAGAGGTGCGCCATGGGCGCACCACTCAAAGACCGTCAGGTAGCGTTCCGCCGTTGCGATGCGGTCGAAGACGCAGAAGTTCTGGTAGTGCTGCGCAAAACGCCGGATCACCAACTCCGTTGTGTTGTTGGTCAGCGGGATGCGTTTGCTTGCGATGGCATTCACCAGCTACGGCGTAATCGTAAAGGGGATCTGCAACTGCAACTGGCGATCGCGGCCTTGGACATGCATGATCCAGTTGCCAGGCATCATGTCGTTGGGGGCTTGCCATGTCCAGCGGGCTTCGCCTTGGCGGTTGGCAAGGATTTCGTCTAAGTTGCCGTGGATGTTGCGTCCGTCGGGGCCTTCGGCCCAGGAATCGATACGCTCGTAGGGGTTGAAGTCGGTGGCGAGGAAGCTGAAGCGAGTACCAGCAGGGGCACTGGCGGGTTCGATGCCGACAACGGGGGTGCGTGAGATGTCAATGGTGAAAGTGACACTCACTTCGCGGTAGCTGTTGCGCCCGCGAGCGGTCATTGTCCATGTGCCAGGCTCGACAATGCGGGGGACTTCCCATGTCCAAGTGGCGCGCCCTTCACGATCGACGCGAATCTTTTCGAGCACGGCAACCGGGTTACCCGCCCCGTCAATGAACCAGTAGGCTAATTCACCGTCGTTGCTAGCCATGCCGTTGACACTGAATTGAAAGATGCTGCCGGGTTGGCCGCTCGCTGGCGCAACACTGGCACGCAAGGTGCCTTCAGGGGCGGGCGTGGGGGCGGGAACCGCTTCAGGGCCAGTGATATAGAGATCAAGCACCACCTCGGTGCGGCTCTCGGTGCCCCGCGTGACGGCCTGCCAACGTCCGCCCTGCGCCTGCGCGGGCGCAGTCCAACTCCAACGTGCAACCCCGGCGCGATCCACGGTGAAATAGGGGGTTCCGGCGACGGCCCGCCCGTTGGGGTCGCTAAGCCAGCCACCGGCCACCTCGTCGGGCTGAAGGCCGCCGACGATGATGGTGAAGGTGGTACCGGGTGCGCCTATGGCGGGCTCGACGCGCCGTTCTACGGCGGGGGGGGCCACCCCAGTGATGGTGAAGGGCACTTCAACCTGGGCTGCGCCGGTGCGGCTGCGCGCCATGGCGCGCCAAGCGCCGGTGAGACTCCCGTCGGGCGCAGTCCAACTCCAGCGCAATTGCCCGCCGTCATCCACGGTGAGTGTAGGAATATCTTCGCTCGTGGGGTCAATATCGTAGTTGCGCCCGTCGGGGCCAAGCAACCAAGGGCCAAAACGTTCGCCGGGGGGCAGGCCGCTCACGGTAAACTGGAAGGTGGTTCCCGCCGGCCCCGCCGCCGGTTCAGCGCGCACCGCACGACTCGGCGCAGCGCCCGCAACGACGGTGAAGGGCGCAGGGGCGTGGTGGTTGGAGCGCGTGCCTCGTGCCACCGCCATCCACTGACCGCCGGGGGCATCCAGCGGCACATCCCACGACCAATCCACCGACCCGCTGGCATCGGCGCGCACGGCGGGCGAGCGCGGCTGACTCATGCCCTGCGGATTGGTGATCCAGAAATCCACCTGCTCATCGGAAATGAAGCCACTGGAGGTGAAGTGAACGCGCTCGCCAGGCAGGACATTGGGCCCGGCGGCAGCAACAAACCCGACACCCCCAACAATGAGCGTCAGCACAAACAAGAGACTCATCAGACGAGTCGGCCATTGGTTGAACATAAAAATGCCTCTAGCGTACTAGCGTAAGCGGGCTTGGGCAAACATGGTTCTTTCCAAGCAACCCCTTCATGATACGCCAGAATCAACCGAAACGACTCATTCTGAAGGACGATTTCGCAATCCACCGCAGGCGGGGGGGGCGGGGGAGGCAAAGCCCATACGCATTAACTTAAGCCTCTGGTGGGCCTTCCGGCGGGGGTGCGGGGGCATGCCCCCCGCAAAATTCACCTTGCCATCACGGGTGCATAGCACCCGTGATGGCAAAAAGACTCCTAGTGGCTGCTTGCGCCACCCGCACCCATCGGGTTGCGGACGTTCTCCACCAACTCCTGGATGTGGGGTGGCGGGGGTGGCGTGAATTGCGAGACCCCGATGGTCACGGCGAAGTTGAGCAGCATGCCCACCACGCCGATGCCCTGCGCCGAGATGCCGAAGAAGTTCGCGATGATCGCCTGCTCGGTGCCGAGTAGCGGCTGCGAGCGCATCATCACAATCATTGAGGTGGTGAAGATCAGGCCGGTGAGCATGCCAGCGATAGCCCCTTGGCTGTTGGTACGCTTGTAGAAGATGCCGAGCAGGATGACGGGGAAGAAGACCGCCCCCGCAAGGCCGAAGGCGAAGGCGACAATTTCGGCCACGAAACCGGGCGGGTTGATGCCGAAGTAGCCGGCGGCCAAGACTGCGAGGAAGATCACGCCACGGCCAACGAGCAACTGGCGCTCTTCACTGGCCCCCGGGTTGATCAGGCGGTAGTAGATGTCGTGCGCCACTGAACTCGACACCACCAGCAAGAGTCCCGAGGCGGTCGAAAGGGCTGCCGCCAGACCACCCGCCGCCACGAGGCCAATCACAAAGGCGGGCAGATTGGCAACTTCGGGCGTCGCCAGCACGATGATGTCGTTGTCAAGCCTAACCTCTGATCGGCTCAAATCCGCACTCAGCGTAATGCGCCCATCGCCATTCTTATCATCGAAACCCAGCAGGCCGGTCGCTTCCCAACTCTGCACCCAAGACAACGAGCGAATATCGTCAAGATTTTTGCCCAGCGGATCACCATTTTCGTCGAGTTGAATGCGACCATTCGCATCCAATTCATGAAAACTTGCGATTAGGTTGTAGCGGGCGAAGACGGCGATGACCGGGGAGGTGAGGAAGAGCAGCGAGATGAAGATCAGCGCCCAGCCCGCCGAATAGCGCGCCCCGCGCACGTTGGGCACGGTGTAGAAGCGCACAATCACATGGGGCAGACCAGCGGTACCCGCCATGAGCGCCATGGTGACAAAGATCAAGTCAATCATCGGGCGCGTGCGGAAGGGCTCGGTGTACTCCTTGAAGCCCAGATCCGTCTGGATGGCGTTCAGGCGAGGCACAATATCGCTAAAGACCAGGCCAAGTTGCGGAATAGGGTTACCGGTGAGTTGGAACGAGATGGCAATCGCCGGAATGACGAAGGCGGTGATCAACACGCCATACTGCGCCACCTGCGTCCAGGTAATCCCCTTCATGCCGCCAAGCACGGCGAAGAAGGAGACGATCACCATACCGACCACCACGCCCCACTCCACCGACAGACCAAGGAAGCGGCTGAAGACCACGCCGACGCCACGCATCTGGCCGGCCACGTAGG